>JBEKHQ010000197.1:0-5879 GCA_050012195.1 Bryobacteraceae bacterium
TGCTGCAGGTTTTGCGAGAAGGCGGAACGCGCCATCACGATGTTTGCGCCGGCGTCGTGCGCTTTCTGTTTCAGTTCGCCTTGCACGTGCGAGAGGTAACCGATCAGACTGATCTGTTTCAAATCGCCGTTGCCCTTCAACTTCACAATCAAGTCCAGCGGATCGACGGAGCCGTTGTTCAAGTCAAGAATAATCAGCAGCGGTTTTTCGTGAGTCGCCTTATCCAGAACGTCGCGTTCGGATTTCAGGAACTCGACATCCAACCCGACGCGCTTGGCTGCGTCGCTGATTTTGACTGTGAACAGAAGATCGTCCACTACGGCCAGTATCTTCTTCTTCTCCCGCATAGGATCTACCGCTAAATGCTCCTGATTGTATCGTTAAGCTAACCGTCTCGCGGACCGCAAGTTGTGTGGAAGGTAAAATCTATTCTAGCATGTCAGGTGCACTCGACCGTCGCCGATTTCTGTGGCTCGCCGCGCTCGGCCTTGCCAAACGCCCAAGCGCCCGGAGCGCGCCTCTGCCGGAAACGGGTCCTCGCAACCGCCTCCTCTTCGGCGGCGACGTGATGCTGGCCCGCTATGTTGGACGATTGGCGCGCGAGAAGCGGGATCCAGGCTGGCCGCTGCGCCAGTTGGCCGCCTTATTTTCGTCGGCCGACCTGGCGTTCGTGAATCTCGAGTCGCCATTCTCGGATCGGGGTAAGACCGTGGAGAAAGGAATGGTGTTCAAGGCCGAGCCGGCGATGATTGAGGCGCTCGTGGCGGCCGGCATCGACGCCGTCTCCACCGCGAACAATCACACTCGCGATTTCGGAGGACACGGCATCGAGTTCACGCTGGAATGGCTGGCCCGGCATGGTATCGCGGCGGTGGGCACCGGCGCCACGCCCCAGATGGCGCACCAGGGCGTCGTGCTCGAGCGGCATGGCGTTCGATTCGGTTTTCTCGGCTATACTTACGACCAGTCCAACGGCAATCACGCCGACCGGGACGATCGCGTCGCGATGATGAACGTGGATGAGATGATTGAGGACGTGCGGAACATTCGCGGCCGGTCCGATGTCGCAATCGTCTCGATGCACGGCGGAGTGGAATACCAGCGCACACCCAACGCGGAACAGCGGCGGTTCGCGCGCGCCGCCGTCGACGCGGGCGCGAGCGTCGTGGTGGGGCACCATCCTCACGTCACGCAGCCGTTCGAAACTTACTCCAAGGGGCTCATTTTTTACTCGCTCGGTAATCTGGTGTTCGATCAGGACCAACGCAAGGACACGCAGCTCGGCTGGATCGCCGACGTCCAATTCGCCGGTGAACGCATAGTGGGTTATGGGGTGATTCCGGTGGACATCGTGCGGACGGCGCCGCGCGTGCGTTCGATGGATCGCGCGCTCAGCCGATGAACGCGCTGGTTCTTTCGGCGGGCGGAATGTACGGCGCTTATCAGGCGGGAGTCTGGAAAGCGCTGGCGGACGTCTTCCGGCCGGATCTCATCGTGGGCGCGTCCATCGGCGCGGTGAACGGGTGGGCGATCGCCGGCGGTTGCGAACCGGACGAGCTGATCCACCGCTGGTTGAATCTGGAGCAAGCCGCGCGCTACCGCTTGAAATTCCCCAAGAGCGTGACCAGGGGCATTCTGAACTCCGAGCCCTTACAGCGGGCGATTCAGGAGATCCACCAATCATTTCAACCCAGAATTGATTTCGCGATGATTTTGACGGACCTGATGAAGCTGCGGCCTCGCGTGATCCTGGCCCGCGAGGTAAGCTGGCAACATCTGGTGGCCGGAGCCGCGATCGTAGGTCTCTTCGATCAGGTCCGGATTGACGGCCGGCTGTATTCCGACGGCGGCCTTTTGTCGGCCGTGCCGGTTTGGGCTGCGTCCAGCTTGGGGGCCACCAAGGCGCTGGTGATCGACGTTCTGCCCGAGCCGCCCGGCATGGTCGCCAAAACCTTCGTGCGCGCCATGCGATGGCTCTCGCCGTTCGAAGCCGCGAGCTCGGAGCATCTCCAGGTATTGCGTGTGGCCCCGCCCGAGCTGCTCGGCAAGCCGCTCGAGGCGATTCGATGGCGTCGCCGCAACGTTGAAAATTGGGTGCGCGCCGGAGAACGCGCCGGCGAAGCCATAAAACATTCCATTGCGACTTGTTTTGAGCGAGAATAGACTGTGACATGCCGCTTTACCAGATTCATCGCTTGAAGGAAACTCCGAGGCAGCACTTCCGGCTGGCGCCGCATACCTCGGGAATCACGATCGTCAAACCCAAGGATTACGATCACGGGCCGCGTCAGGAAGCGGCCAGTCCGTACGCGCTCTGGCTGGCTCTGCGCGGCGGCGAAGACGCGCTCCTGGTTGGGGATCTGTTGGAACTAGAATCCGGCGAACTTTCCGTCTTCAAGTACATCGGCTTCGAAGAGGCGCGCTGGCACGCGCCGGAGCCGGCCGCGAACGCCGATCCGCCGGCTGTGGAGGTAACATAGGAAACAAGTATGTATAAAGATCCCCCTCCCAGGGATCGGATCAATTCCTTCGCCCTAGTCACTTATATTCCGGAACCTCTGGCGGGTTTTCTGGATCGGTTGCGGCAGGAACTGGTGCCGAACTGTTTCTTGCGGGCCCATGTGACGATCCTCCCGCCCCGGCCGTTGTTTTCCACTTCCGAAGCCGCCTGGGGTCTGATTAGCGCGCTCGCGCCGAGGTTCGCCCCGTTCGAAGTTGAACTGTCCGACGTCGACGTATTTCCGATTTCGGATGTGATCTACGTGAACGTTCAACAAGGTAGCGAGGAGTTGAAGAGCATGCACGATGCGTTCAGTATCGATGGTCTCCGGCTCCAGGAACCGTTCCCGTACCAGCCGCACGTTACGCTGGCCCAGGAGTTACAGACCGACGAGTTGGACGAACTGATCAGCGTCGCGCGCGCCCGCTGGAACGAGTTTCCCCACGCGAAAAGCTTCCTCGTCGAAAAAGTGGTTTTCGTTCAGAATACCCGGCGCAATGATTGGATCGACTTGGGCGAAAGCATGCTCGGGCATTCGGACTCCAAGCTGGTCGGCGAACTCACCGATGTCTTGGCGGGCTAAGTAAGCCGCTTAGCGCCGTTGTTCGACGGCCACCGCCGCCAGTTCCTCTTGCCGGACTTGACTACCGTCGATGATCAATTTCGCGATGCGCTCACGATGAAACGCCGCGTCGCCGAACATCAGCTCCGAAGCTTTGGCGCGCCGGTAGTACAAGTGCGCATCATTTTCCCAAGTGAAGCCCATGCCGCCGTGGACCTGGATAGCGCGATTTCCGACTTCGCGATAGGCGTCGGAGGCATAGGCCTTGGCCACCGAGACCGCGGCCGCCGCTTCCCGAATTCCCTCCTGGATCGCATACGCCGCGAAGTACGCCGCCGAGCGCGAGCTCTCGGTATAAACCAACATGTCGGCGCATTGGTGCTGCACGGCCTGAAACTGGCCGATCGGCCGTCCGAACTGCTTGCGAGTCTTGGCGTACTCCACGGTAATATCGAGCAGCCTTTGCATGCCGCCCGTCATTTCCGCCACCAGACCCACGGTGGCGATGTTGCGCCCCCGGCCCAAGGCGTTTTGCGCCGCATCGCCGCGCGCCAGCACGTTCTCCCGGGGAACCGTTACGCCGTCGAAAGTCACTTGATAAAGCTTGCGCGTGCTATCGATCGAGGGCAAGTCCGTCACGCGCAAACCGGCGGCTTTAGCGGTTACAAGAAACAGCGCCAGCGCGCCATCCAGCCGTCCCACGCAAATGAGAAAATCCGCGATCGCCGCGTCGGTGACGAAGAGCTTTTGTCCGTCGAGAATGTAGTCGCCGCCGGAAGCCCGGGCCTTCAAGTGGACGCCCTCGGGCGACCAGGAAGCCGAGTCCTCCAGAAACGCGACCGTGGCCTTGGCTTCGCCGCGGCAGATCGGGCCGAGATATTTATGCTTCTGATTGTCGTTCCCGGCGCTCTCCAGCAGCGCTCCCGCCATCAGCACGGTGCTGAAGTAGGGGCCCGGCAGCAGCGCGCGGCCCATTTCTTCGAGCGTAACCGTCATCTCCACCATGCCCATTCCGAAGCCGCCGTAATCTTCGGGAAAGATAATGCCGGTCCAGCCCTGGTCCGCCATCTTCCGCCACAGTTCCGGATCGAAGGCCGTCTCGGTGTCCATCAGCTTCCGTACCTGCGCCGGCGGGCATTCGGCGGCGAGGAATTTGCGAACCGTGTTCTTCAACGTCTGCTGCGTTTCGGTTAATCCAAATTGCATATAAATCCTTAGTAGCTCTTGGGCAAGCCCAGAACAAAATGTCCGACGATGTTGCGCTGGATTTCGGACGTGCCGGCTTCTATGGTGTTGCCGCGGGCGCGCAAGAACGAATAGGCCCACTGGCCGTCGTCGACCGCTTGCTCCGAGCCTCGGGTCAACTGGGCGTAGGGTCCCAGCAGTTCCGCGGCGATTTGCTGGAAGCGCTGGTTCAGCTCCGTCCAGAATATCTTCTGTATGGAACCCTCCGGCCCGGGCACGCCTTTTTCGTTGATGCGCGTGATGGCGCGCATCTGATTGAGGCGCATGATCTCGATTTCAACGTAACTTTGCGCCAGCTTTTGCCGCATCACCGGATCTTCGGAAGCGGGGCGTCCGTTGCGCATGACCGTATGCGAGAGCTGCGCCAGGCGGTCGAACTGCCGCTTCAACGTGATCTGCACGCCAGCGCCGAGCGTAGCGCGCTCGTGCATGAGCGTTCCGAGCGCGACCTTCCACCCATCTCCCACCTTGCCGAGCACGTTCGCGGCGGGAACCCGCACGTCGTGGAAGAACAGCTCGCAGAATTCGCTTTCGCCCGTCATCTGGCGAAGCGGCCGAACTTCCACGCCCGGGCTTTTCATGTCGACGAGAATGTAGGTGAGCCCCTGATGTTGCGTCGAACCCCCATCGGAACGGGTGAGCAGCGCGCACCAATCGGCGGCCCATCCGTAGCTGGTCCAGACCTTCTGCCCGTTGATGACGTAGTGGTCGCCATCGAGACGCGCTTCGGTGCGCACGTTCGCCAGGTCGGAGCCGGCGTTCGGTTCCGAGAATCCCTGGCACCAGATCTCGTCGGCGCTAAGAATATTCGGCAAGAAGCGCTTCTTTTGCGCGTCGGTCCCGAACGCGATGATGGTGGGACCGATGAGCATCAGCCCCAGCACATTGGCAAGCGGCGGCGCGGCGGCGCGCGCCATCTCCTCGGTGAAGATGACTTGCTCTATCAACGTGGCGCCTCGGCCGCCGTATTCGGTCGGCCATGCGATACCGGCCCATCCAGCCTGGTAGACGCGCTTCTGCCACGCGCGCAGGAATTCGAAGCGCGCGAGCATTTCGTCTTCGGTGCGATGCCGTTCCCAATCGGCGGGTACGTTCGCCTCCAGCCAGGCGCGGAATTCGTCGCGGAATTTCAACTCGGGCGCGGTAAAACTGAGATCCATGATGCCAACAGCATATCAGTTGGGAGCTCAGAGCGCGTTTCAGTACCGATCATGATGACGAACCCATGCCATCGTAAAGGCCAAGCCGTCTTCGTCGCGGCCCTTCGGCGCGAGATCAAGGAAATTGTACGCGCCGACTAAAATGTCGAGCCCGCGAGCGTAGCTCGAATATGTGTGGAAGACGTCGCCGGTCGCGTCCTTCGTAAATACGCTGAGGCCGGGCGCTTCCTCCCCGCCGAACTTTTCCCTGCCGTAGTTGTAGTACACCTCACCTTGGGCCAGTTCGTCCTTGGTAAACGAAACGTGATAATCGTAGTTAAAGTCGCTTCCAAACGACGATACCCACTTGAAGCTCCAGCCCATGCGCTTCTTGAAAGCTTCGATCTCCGTCAGGGGCGCGCGCGAAACCACC
>JBEKHQ010000198.1:0-5872 GCA_050012195.1 Bryobacteraceae bacterium
ATGTCGTTTCTCGGCCTCGGCACTGTCATCGGTGGATGGTGGCAGGATCGCAAGGGACCTCGAATCGTCTCCACCGCCGCCGGCCTCTCCTACGGAAGCGGCTTCTTAGTCGCGGCCTGGGGCGTTACGAATCATTCGCTCCTCCAGATTTACTTGGGCTACGGATTGTTGTGCGGGCTAGGCATGGGCATGGGTTACATCTGCCCGGTTGCCACCATCACGAAATGGTTTCCAGACCGCCGCGGATTGATGACCGGCGCCGCCGTGATGGGCTTCGGCGCGGGCGCGCTGGTGATGAGCCCCATCGCGGCCCGCATGATTATTTCCAGGGGCGTTCCCGCTACGTTCGTCACGTTCGGCATCGTCTACATGATCGTGGTGGTGGCCGCGGCGCAGTTCTACAAAATCCCCGCGCATGGCTGGTGCCCCGCAGGCTGGGAGCCCCGGTCGGCCGTCTCGAAAGCGGCGGTGAAGATTGACTACTCGCCGGCGCAGGCCATGCGAACCCCGCGCTTCTGGCTGCTGATGCTGATGATCTCGCTCAACACCTCGGCCGGAATCATGATCATCAGCCAAGCCTCGCCGCTCGCCCAGCAGCAAGTCGGACTCAGCGTCGTCGCCGCATCCACGATAGTGGGAATCATCTCCATCTTCAACGCCGCCGGGCGCGTTTTTTGGGCCTGGGTCTCCGATCTCATCGGACGCTGGCAAGTATATTTCATCCTTTTCGCGATTCAGATTTTCCTGTTCTTCGGTCTGCCCAAGGTCCACGAGGCGACGTTGTTCACCGTCGTGGTCTGCGCCATCGCGTTATGCTACGGCGGCGGATTCGGCGTGATGCCCGCGTTCACGGCCGACTTTTTTGGATCAAAATACGTCGGCGGAATCTACGGATGGATTCTGCTGGGCTGGGGACTGGCCGCCATTCCCTCGCCGCTCTTGATAGCGCACGTTCGCGAGACCACCGGGACTTACGAATACGCCATCTTCGTCATCGGATTCGTCATGCTGATTTCGCTGGTGTTTCCGTTGCTCGCGCGCCGAGAGGCTCAGCGTTTGGCCGCGCAAGCTCAGCGGGAAGGCGCAATCAAACCGGCCGCTGTCCCGGCAACTTAGTTAATGCTTCGGAACCGACTCGAGCAGCGCGTAACTGCTCAGCCCCTCCTGTAGCGTAACAGTATAAATCGGCCGCCAGTTCCGATCCAGCGCGCCGATGTAGTGCGAGTCCCGCGAATTCGGCCCCGTCAGCACCACGTACCATCCGTAACGCGGATACCACAGCACGCGAAAATTTCCGGCCTCGCCGTTCGCTTGCCAGTCGTCGCTCGCCGGCCGTCCCAGCAAACTAACCACGGATTGGTAATCGTCCGCCGCCGTCAGATCCAGGTTCTGCTGCGCCAGCGGCGCGTAAAAGGCGCGCGAAGCGTTCATCCCGCCGCGGTAAAGCGTGATGGCGAGGACGCAGCCCACCACTCCCAGCGCCACGCCCGCCACCACCAGTTTTCCGACGCGCGAATTGGGATTCTGCTCCAGCCTGATCCCCACCACTGGCGCGGGCGATCCGGAGCCGCGCGAGAGCCCGATACGTGGGGTGTCGTTCACCGCCAGCGGCATTTCGATAACGCGCTTCTGTACCGGCCAAACCGCGCCCTCCCGATATTCCAACTCTTTCAGCAATCCGACAATCAACACCGGCGCATCCACTCGCGAGATCTCGCCTATGTACTGCCGCGGGATCGCGATCGATTCGTTGGTCCCGGTGTTTCGAACCAATACTTCCGACCAAGTGGCGCTATGATAGACCCATTCATTGTGCTGGATTTTGAGAATCGCGGGATAAAAAGAGAACGGTAGCCTTCCGAGTTGCGCGACCGGCGGAGGAACTAGCGGCGCCGACATACCTTTATCTTATAACCGGCGTGCAGTAACCCGAAGGCGGGGTGGGTTTGCGATCATGAAATTGACGGCGATGGAAAATGTGGACTAACGTATCCCTCTGACGATTCATCTCAATCCGAAAGTCAGAAAGTGGGTGCCGGCCAACCATGCCGACATTGAAGCGAAAATTGAAGAAGGCTACGCTTCCGCCCAGCGCGGGGAATTAATCGATGGCGATCAGATCCAGGCCAGAATGGAACAAAGGAAACGCGCCTGGCGATCTGATCAATCCAAGGCATGAGGCTTTTTCGGTTCACGCTGTAGGCTGAAGCCGACCTCTTCGAGGTGCTGCCCCGTTCCGACAACGAACAAGCTCGACGGCGCTAGTAATTCCCCGCCCTCAATTCTGAGGCTTGGGCTTGCGGTGGAAAAACTTCTGGTGAATGTCGGGCCAGAACTCCGGCAGGATATTCCCCAGAGCCGTTGCCACCAGACTAGTGCCGAATCGCGATCCCACTTCGGATGCGTTCACGCTGCTCCCGGGATAATAGGCGTTCGATAGCGCGATACCCAGGCTCATGCCCCCGATCCCGGAGTAATTGAACCTGTTGTTTCCCGCATCGGTCCGCGTGACGAAAACGCGGCTCACCGAATAATAGAGCCGATCCCAGAAGCCGAACGCCGGACCTTTCCGAAAATAGCGCGGGTCTTCGTGCAGCAACGAAGCCAGCACCGCATCCGAGAAGAAATTCTGTGTGGCGATATCCGCGACGGCCGCCCCGAACCGTTCCCCGTAAGGGCCGGCGCCTACACCGTACCTGGGACTATCATTGTCAACCTGAGACAGCGCCGCGCCCGCGAACGCCGCCCCGGCGACGAACGGATCAAATGTTTCCTTCGCAAACAGCGCGAATTTCTGTTTGACGGTGAGCCGTACATATGGCTGGTTCGGATCGTTGACGGTCTGGAAATTGGGAATTACGCCAAGGATCCGCTGGTTGTCGGCCGTCGGAGGCGGCGAGGCAGGCTGCAGAGCCGCGCTATTCGCGTCGTTGGAAGCCTGTTCCTGCGCAAGCAGGACCGGAAGAAAGAACCAAAAACCGAGCACCAGCGCAACTTTTCTACACTTGTGGTGTCGAGCTGCTTGCCGCATTCTCCTCCAGGCCCCCGCCCGCTACGATCCGATCTACATACTGACGTTTCGTAGGACGATACTCGTTACACAATAGCAATTACCGGACGTGTAAAGAATCTTGTCACTCCGCCTGACCGAAGCTCTCACCCTCTCCGTCCGTCCCCGTTCGCCGGGTCGCATAGAATAGGGAAATGCCGGGAGACGAAAAGCCAGCGGCGAGCTTCGAGAGCGGACTTAAGGAATTGGAAGCAATCGTTAAGGAAATGGAGTCGAGTGAGCTGCCGCTCGAGCGCGCGATCGAGCTGTTCGAGAAAGGAATGCGCCTGAGCGAGACTTGTCGCAAGCAATTGGAAGAAGCCGAAACGCGCATCGAGATCCTGGTCCGAAAGGGCGACAAGGTTCAGCCCGAGCCCTTTCGACCTGACAAAGCATGACGCTCGTCGATTACGTCGCCGAGCAGCAGCTACGAATCGACCAGGCGCTCGGCCGATGGGTCCCGGCCGAGTCGGCGTCGCCCGAGTCCATTCACAAGGCCATGCGGTACAGCCTATTCGCGGGCGGCAAACGGATTCGCCCCATTCTATGCGTGGCCGCGGCCGAAGCGGTTTCTGGTTCTCCCGGCGGAATCGAATCGGCCGCGTGCACGCTCGAACTGATCCATACCTACTCGCTCATTCACGACGACCTGCCCGCCCTCGATAACGACGACCTGCGGCGCGGCGTCCCCACCTGTCACAAAGTTTTCGGCGAAGCGATCGCGATTCTGGCCGGTGACGCTCTCCTGACGCTCGCTTTTCAAGTGCTCGCGCAACTGACCATCGATGCGCAGCGGAAGATCCGCCTCATCGAGGAATTGGCTCTGGCCGCCGGCACCGTTGGAGGCATGATCGGCGGACAAGTGAACGATCTCGAAGGTGAAGGCAAGCCTCCCGACGCGACGTTGCTCGCGGCGATTCACCGTGCCAAGACGGGTGCGCTCCTCAGAGCCAGCCTCCGCATGGGCGGTATCTATGCCGGCGCGGATGCGCACCAATTAGCCGCGCTTTCATCATTCGGCGAGCACGCGGGTCTGGCGTTTCAGATCGTCGATGACTTGCTGGATGTCGAGCAACCCTCCGAGGCGCTCGGCAAGACCGCCGGCAAGGACGCGCAACAACAAAAAATTACATTCCCGGCCGTCTACGGGCTACCGCGATCGCGCGAGATGGCGGAACAAGAACGGCTCGCGGCTCACCGGGCATTGCAGCCATTCGACCAGCGGGCGGAACGGCTGCGCGAGCTGGCCGATTGGATCGTTCAGCGGAAAGCCTAGCTGTTGTGACGGCCAAACGCATGTTCGATTTTTGTCTTTATGTTTTAATCGCCGTCGCATGCGGGTCCGCTATCTATTGGAGCGCGCTTCACATCCACAAGCCTGGCTCGGAGGTCTTCGGAAAGTGGGCTGGGCTTGCCATGAACACGTTAATCGTTTTTGGGTACACCATCCGAGACCATAGAGTACCCCGCAGCCTCCTCTCCTTTTGGGCCCTGATTTCAGCCCTTCTCTTGGTTCATCTGCTCTTTTTTATCCTTCTCTTGAGAGCGGTTGAACAATGGAGACTTGCCTGGTGGATTCTTGCGACGCCGGTGGAATACATTCTAATTGGCCTCATCGTTATGCGGGTTCGACTCCACGAGGGTGGAATCCGTCAGCGTCAGTCACCTTGAAAAGTTTCTAACAAGTACAGCGGCACGAACGGCTTCTTGCGGAAGCACTATTTATGGAACGCCGGAGACTCGATCAACTGCTCGTCGACCGCGGCTTGGTGGAATCGCGCGAAAAGGCGCGTGCGCTGATATTGGCCGGGCAGGTTCTCATCAATGGTCAAAAGGCGAACAAGGCCGGCCACGCCGTCGCCGCCGACAGCACAGTCGAATTGCTCCAGAAGCCGCGCTACGTCGGCCGCGGCGGCCTGAAACTGGAAGCCGCCTTAGATCAATTCGCGATCTCCGTCGCGGGAAAAACCTGCCTGGATGTGGGCTCTTCCACCGGCGGATTCACCGACTGCCTGCTGCAGCACGAAGCCGCTCGCGTCTATGCCATCGATGTCGGAACCGGCCAGCTCGATTGGCGGCTGCGCAATGACCCGCGCGTCGTGGTTCGCGAGCAAATGAACGCCCGCTACCTGACTCGCGACCAAGTGCCGGAGCAAGTCGATCTGGCGGTCTGCGACGTGAGCTTCATCTCCGTAACGATGATTCTCCCCGCGCTCGCCAGCCTGCTTGCGTCCAACGCGGAAATGGTTATTCTGGTAAAGCCCCAGTTCGAACTGGAGAAGCACCAAGTGGGCAAGGGAGGCATTATCCGCGATCCCCAGTTGCACGCGCAAGCCTGCCGGCGCGTCGAGCAAGCGGTCCAACGAATCGGTTTCCGAACCGAAACCATGCCGTCTCCCATCCTCGGCGCCGAGGGCAATCAGGAGTTCCTCTTATATGCCAGACATTAGGGTGGTCGGCATCATCGCCAAGCCCGGAATTCCGCACGCGCAGGCTATTGTCCCGGAACTGGTGGCATGGCTGGCAGCCCGAAACGTGCAGGCTCGCTTGGATCAAGAAGCCGCTCGTTATGCGGGTCTCGCCCAGGGGCTTCCGCGGGCCGAGGTTCCCGAGGGCACGCAATTGGTGATCGTCCTCGGAGGCGACGGTACGTTGCTCTCCGCGGCTCGGGCGGTCGCTGGCCGGGAAATTCCGCTGCTGCCGGTGAACCTGGGCGGGCTCGGATTTCTAACCGCGATCACGCTCGATCAACTCTATGACGAGCTGGAACGCGCTTTCCGCGGCGAGCAACGCTTAGCGCCGCGCCGGATGCTCCACGGCGAC
>JBEKHQ010000199.1:0-5866 GCA_050012195.1 Bryobacteraceae bacterium
GCCCCGCGCAATCCGAAACGCACATTCAGTTCGCTCGAAAGCGCGCCCATGACTCCTGTCGGAACGCAAAACAAACTCATCTGCTTGTACTGCTGATGAAAGAACAAACGATATTGTTCCTCGGTAAATTCCTGCGATCCTCCGCCCGAACCGATGATCACCCCAAAGCGCCGCTTCTGCTCAAGGGGCAGGGAAGCGTGATCGAGCCCGGCCGAGCCCAAAGCCTCAGTAGCCGCAGCCAAGGCCAGCGGCAGCACGCGCGATACATGTTTGCGCTCGCGCTTTTCGACCCAAGCCAATTCATCGAAATCCGGAACCTCCCCCGCAATCTGCACCGGAATCTCCGCCGAATCAAACCGCGAAATCCGCCGCACTCCACTTCGCCCCAGAAGAGTGCCTTCAGAAAAAGCAGCATTCCCCACGCCATTCGGACTCACCACTCCCATCCCGGTAATCACAACTCGTCGTCCCAAGGTCGCCCCCCTTTCCACATCCATCTCTGGAGACAATATCATCAAAGATGATCGAAAATCGGTCCTTTCAGCTTGGATGAGGAGATGAACGCGGCCGGATCAGAGTCACAAAGGCTGTTTCTGAACCATCGAACCTGATCGCCTAAGTCAGCCGCGAAGCGGCGAAAGAATGCAGCCCACGGCGCAAGCCGTGGGGAAATAGTTGCAGGTAGACGAGCCCCATCGGGGCGAAAGACTGGTTCTGACAAAGGTCAAGAAAGGCCAGTCGCAAAAAAGGGAACGAGCGCCGCCGCTTGTCCCCTCAATCGTTACTGCGGATGCGGCAACTGCAGCATCAGCCCGCTGCCTTGTCCCGCCTCCACCGAAGGCAACTGCCCATTCCATCGGTCAATCAAAGCCCGCTGGTTTTCGAGCCGCCGCAGTTCCAGCAATTGAGCCGTAAGCGAACTTTGCCGAATGCGATTCGAATCAGCCTCACCTTGGGCTCGCGTGACCTGCGACTTGGCATCGCCCTCAGCCTCGGCAATTTTCTTGGCCACCTCAGCTTGTGTCGTTGCCAGTTCATTCTTCGCCCGTTCCGCTTCCTGGATCGCTTGCGCCTTCGCGGTAATGGCTTGCGCAATCACCGTTGGGACTCGAGGCGCTCCAATGAAGCCGAATTGCTGAACACCCACACCGACATTGGTAACCTTATCCTGAATCTGCCTTTCTACTCGGCTTAGAAATTCTGCCTTCCTTTCTCCGTATACATCCTCCACCGTATACGTGGAGGCAACCTCGTTCAGCGAATTGCGCACAATATCCCGCAGGATGCCGTGCGTGAATCGGTCAAGATTGTTGACCCGGTATTTCACGTAGAAATCCGGGACCTTCGAGGGCTCGATGGCATACGACAAGGAAACATCGGCATAAATTTCCATCCCTTCTTTGCTGTTGAATCCCATCTCCTCATTCAGCGGATTCCCCTCATCCACGTTCTTCGTCCACTTCACGGTTTGCACGTAAGTAGGGAACTCGATGATCTGCGTAGTAAGCGGGCTGTAGAAAACCCATCCCGTTCGCACCGGAATCTCCGACGCTCCCCGCTGACTGCCTGCCAGGTTAACTTCCACTCCAACGTAGCCTGCCTCGATTCGAGTCACGCCGACCAAGAAGCTGAAGATTAACCAGATGCCGACTACGGCGCCCGCAATTGTTAGCAACAGCACGATCAGGTTTCGGCGCGAGCCTCCATTCCATGCATGATCGATAACAGGCGGTGTCCGTTTCTCGCGGTCATTGTTGAATAGCGTCATACGTTCCTCCAAATCATGCGCACCACCAGGGGCACGCAAATCAGCAAAGCAAAAATTATCGCGATCCCGCCCAGCAGCGCGGAATCCCGCGGTTGGCTCATCAGGTGGAATCCACCCACCAGCACCGCATACGCGATCAGGCACACAGCCAGAATCGCAACCAAGCGAAAATGGTGTCTCATGTTTATTCACTCCCTCCCTGAATCTGCTCAGGCCTGGAGCATTTTGTCGTCAGCTGAAACTTGCCAGAAGCGGCTTGTGGTAGGGCTTACACGGAATTGAACAACTTGAACAACAGTTAATAAGATGTGGCCCATTCTCTGCGGATTCAGACTACATTGCCCGTCAGATCAATGGTTTGCAGGCGTTCCTTGGAGTCCTGTTTTATAATCGCGTTTCCGACCGGAGGGCTTTTGGCCTACGAAGACTTACGTGATTGGATCACCGCGCTCGATCGCGCCGGCGAACTCAAGAAAATTCGTACTGAGGTCGATCCCATTCTCGAGATCGCCGAGATCACCGACCGCGTCAGCAAGATGCCCGCCAAGAATAACGGTGGCCCGGCATCCTCGCCCGGAGGCCCCGCTCTGCTCTTCCAAAACATCAAAGGCCATCCCGGCGCACAAGTCCTGATCAACCAATTCGGTTCGGCCCGCCGCATGAATCTCGCGCTCCAGGTCGATAAGCTCGACGAAGTCGCCGACCGCATCCGCCAGTTCATCGACGTAAAATCTCCGCAAGGCTTCCTCGACAAAGTAAAGATGCTTCCAATGTTAGCCGAGATGGGAAAGTTCTTTCCGAAAACAGTTTCCAGCGGGCCATGCAAAGAAGTCATTCGTCGTGACAACTTCTCGCTCGATGACTTTCCTATCCTGCAATGCTGGCCCAAAGACGCCGGCCGCTTCATCACGCTACCGTGCGTGGTAACGCGTGATCCCAAAACCGGCAAGCGAAACGTCGGAATGTACAGAATGCAAGTCTACGACCAGCACACCACCGGAATGCACTGGCAAAGACAAAAAGTAGGAGCCGAACACTATCGCGAGCAACTGCGAGCCGCCGCAGCAAAAGAAACTGTAGGCGCGCGCGTTCCCGCCCGCGCAGCCGTCGACATAATGGCTCGCTCCTCAGGCGGTTCCGTACTCGCAGGCGGCGATCGCCCCAGCGGCAAAATGGAAGTAGCCGTAGCCATCGGCACCGATCCCGCAATCACATTCTCCGCCATCGTCCCCGCCCCGCCCGACGTCGAAGAATATCTAATCGCCGGATTCCTCCGCCAGAAACCAGTCGAGCTAGTAAAGTGTGAAACCGTAGACCTGGAAGTTCCCGCGACCGCAGAAATCATCCTAGAAGGCCATGTAAACCTGGAAGAACTAAAGCCCGAAGGCCCCTTCGGTGATCATACGGGGTACTACTCGTTGGAGGATCTTTATCCCGTTTTTCATCTTAGCTGCATCACTCATCGCAGGGATCCGATTTACTCGACTACTATCGTCGGCAAGCCTCCGATGGAGGATAGTTGGATGGGCAAAGCGGTCGAGCGCATTTTTCTTCCGCTTATGCGGCTTACTATTCCTGAGATTGTCGACATCAATCTTCCGGTCGAGGGCGTGTTTCATAACCTGATGATCGTTTCCATCAAGAAGTCTTATCCGGGGCAGGCGCGCAAGGTGATGAACGCGGTCTGGTCGCTGGGGCAGGCTATGTTCACCAAGTGCATCCTCGTGGTCGATGAAGACGTCAACGTGCAGGACATCGGCGAGGTCACGCTCAAGGTGCTCAACCACATCGATCCCGAGCGCGACATTCAGTTCATGCTCGGCCCCGTCGATTCCCTCGATCACGCTTCCCGCCTGCCCAATTACGGATCGAAGATGGGCGTCGACGCCACCCGCAAATGGTCGAGCGAAGGATTCACCCGTCCGTGGCCCGACGAAATCCTCATGGACGAAAAGACCAAAGCACTGGTCGACAAGAAATGGAAAGAGCTGGGTCTGGAGTAACCGTCAAAGCAGAAACGTTGCGGGCGACGTTTCGGGCGAGTGGAAAAGTGGCAAGCCGGGTTACATTGCACTGAGGATTCTTATGCGCATTTCATCTCGATTACCCGCGCTCATCACTCTGCTGATTGTCTGCTCAGCCAGCGCACTCGCCCAGAAAACTTCCGACGCCGAGCGGCAACTGTTCAACTCGGTGAACCAGGAACGCAAGGCCCACGGATTATCCCCGCTGAAGTACGACGAAGCTCTGGCCACCGCCGCCCGCGCCCACGCCCAGCGCATGGCCGAGCAGGGAACCATCTCGCATCAACTTCCCGGCGAGCCCAATCTCCTCACCCGAGCCCGAGCGGCCGGCGCCCACTTCTCCTGGATCGCCGAGAACGTCGACGAGGGACCGAACGCCTCCGCCATTCATCAAAGCTTCATGAAGTCTCCGCAACACAGCGCCAACATCCTCGACACCGACATGGACTCCGCCGGCATCGGCGTAGCCGACCGCAACGGCCAACTGTACGCGGTAGAAGATTTCTCCAAGGCGAAGTAGATGGATGAAGGCTGACGAAGACCGAGTTTCATTTGGAGATGTCGGCCGCACGCAGCGCCGCTTTCCATTCCTTTTCCAGCTCCAACTCAACGATCCACTTTTCCAGATAGGCGCGGTCCAACGATTCCCAGCACTCTCAGGATTCCCGCCACGTCCTCAATGTGTCTTTGCGATTGTGCCAGCTTTGACCATTCGAGCTTTGCGATGACTACATCCTCGGCGCTCGCGACGAAAAGCGGAAGATTCTGCAACTTGACCTGCTGGCGACGGCGAAACTCTTCCTGGCTGAACGGGCGAGACTTGCGCATGATCAGGTCGACCTTCCAACCCGTTGCTAAGTCGATCAGGTTGAACAATGACTGGCGCTTGTGAGCTTCTAGCGCTGCATCCATGTCGGCGTAGTATTCATCGCTCGGCAGGCTTTGGACGAGCGTTCGGAGCTGCGCCGGAGTGGCTTCGATAACCAGGTCAATGTCTTGGGTGGAGCGCGGAGCGCCGTAATAGGCGCTCGCAAATGATCCGGAAAGCATGTATGCAATGCCGGCCCGATCGAGAGCTGCTGTGATTCTTTGGAATACGTCCGAGGTGCTCATCGCAGCCGTGCTGGTATCGGCGTCGGCAGGAATGCCAGTCGAATGAGTTCCCGGGTGACCTGCGTTTCAGGCCACGCCGGATGCTCTCGCCGAATCCGCTCCTTGGCCAATTCACGGGCAAACAGGCTCATTTCAAGCGCGATCAGCAGGCGTTTTTCCCCGGTCATCGCCCGCTGAATTTCGAGCTGGACGCTTTGCACCGCAGGGCTCGTGTCCGTGATGAGCATGGCCAAATGCTACCACGCGGTTCTCCATTTGAGGAGTTCTCGCCGGCATCGGCGTAGCCGACCGCAACGGCCAGCTGTACGCAGTAGAAGATTTCTCCGAGGCGAAGTGAGGACGGAATCTAGCCGATCTTGTGGATGGGAAGGTCCTTGAACCTTGGGAAAAGCCCGTAGAAAGGAGTTTGCTTGTCGCTGCCGCGTAAAACGGCAGGAATGCTATTCGGCGCGTTTCGATACATGACGACCATCGTTGCTAGACCCTCGTAACCAAGACCGATCCTAGGCCGGATTTCTTTGCAAAGCGTTATGAGCCGGTCCCTGGCCTCGCCCTTCATCAGGTGTGAATGTTCATGTAATGGACGCTCCGCTTTCGAGTGGATGTGACCGGAATAAACCGTTACACCTAGAGCGGTTAATCTTGTATAGCCTTCTTCACAGATGCTAGGCACTAGGAGAAACTCCGAAAAGCTGCCGACCACGCTCTGCATGGCGAAGTTTCGAGCCTTAACGAATTGGTCGCCGGTTCCGACGAAATCATCGATGTAGATGATCGCGCCTTCCCCTAGTTTCTTGGTAATGGAATTTATGCCGAGTGCGTCACGCCCATCAAGAAGTTTGCAGCCGCGCTGCACCAGACCAGCCTCATTCCGCAACATTCCCAGCATCATCGGACTGCTACTTCCCGCATCATCCGTTTGCAAGTAAATTAATTTCTTCGATGTTAAGCCAGCCTTCTG
>JBEKHQ010000200.1:0-5852 GCA_050012195.1 Bryobacteraceae bacterium
GCGCGCAATTCGGCGAGGCTTGGTGATGCTGTAGTCGAAGCTCGATGAGTCAGGGTAGAATCGGAGCTTCCTTTCTCGTGGCTATGCTTCTCCACAACCGCCGCAGCAAAGGAACGAGGACGGCATAAAGTATGGCGGAAGCCGCCGCCCCCAGTACCAGCCATGCGATTAGCGCATGCATAGTGACTACCCATAAAGCCCGAATCGCCTGCCACGCGCCCGACCGGATCAGTTTCGCGACGCCGCCGAGCGAAATGCTGGAAGCATCCGCCCCAAAAATCCAGGCGCCGAGCCGATAAAAAGGAATCAGCAGGATGAACTGGAGCGGATAAACCACTCCGTTCACCAATTGAATCGCGGGAAGATTCAGGCGAAGCAGGAGCGCCGCCAACGTGCACAACAGCGTCGTTGAACCGAGCACCGGCGTGACGCCAAGTATGATGCCGAGCGCGATGGTCAGCGCGATCTTCTCTGGCGAGACGCCTTGGCGCAGAAGTTGAACGAAAGGCTTTAGCCAGCGGGCGTTGAATACAACCTTGTACATTCAGCTACTTGTATAGCATGGCTTACTTCGTCAAGTATATGTCCATGACATACTATTGACACAGGGGCCCGTCGGTTCGTATAGTTAAGTTAAGGATGGCGAACCGATATCCGATCCGAGCGGTCGCTAAAATCACCGGGATCAGCTTGGACACGCTGCGAGCTTGGGAACGGCGTTATAAAGCGGTGGTGCCGGAACGCTCAGATCGCGGCCGCCAATACGGCCCGGAGCATATCGAACGGCTGCTGTTGCTCGGCCAATTAGTCAAGAAAGGGCACGCCATCGGCGGGATCGCATCGCTTACGGACCAAGAGTTACACAATCTTCTAGCGCAAGAACCCGGCCCTCCGAATGATGGGCCGAAGCCGACGACCGATATCCTTGCTCCGGTTCTTTCGGCGGTTGAATCCTTCGATGCGGCCCGAGCCGAGGACGAACTAAGCCGGTTGGCGGCGGTTCTTAGCCCCCGCGACTTGGTCTACCACGTTGCGGTTCCTCTGATGCGCGAAGTAGGGATTCGATGGCACGATGGCACGTTCGCCATCGCGCAGGAACATCTGGTTTCCGGGGCTCTCCGTAATCTTTTAGGTGGAATGATGCGCCTGTACCGGCCTTCCGACGCGGCGATGAAGATGGTCTTGGCCACGCCCGCCGGAGAATCGCACGAATTTGGTATCCTCGCCTCAGCCATGCTCGCGTCCATGGCGGGCATTGAGCCGGTCTATCTGGGCCCCGACCTGCCAGCCGCGGAAATCGCGGAGACCGCGCAACGCGTCTCCGCTCGAGTGGTCCTGCTGGGCATCACGTTGATCGGTGAAACGACGGAAGAGGAGGTAAGTGCGATCGCGTCCGCCATGCCGGAAACTGTCGAGCTGTGGGTCGGCGGCGCGAGCGGCGCCAAGCTCGACCTTGCGAGTCTCGGCCGAGAGACTGTCCTGATCAAGGATCTTCCGGCGCTCGAGAACGAATGCCGCCGCTGGAGAAACTAATCGATGAAAACAGCGCTCAAGCTTTTATTCACCGCGATCTTCCTATGGATGACGGTACTGACTATCCGCACCAGCCTGGCCGTCAGCCTGTGGACAGCTTGGGCTTCTTTCTCCGACAATCCGTGGGCTGTGGCGACGCTTTACGACGCCTACTTCGGCTTCGTGACCTTCTGGGTTTGGGTGGCGTACAAAGAAAACAACCTCTGGTCCAGTCTTTTGTGGCTGGCGCTGATTCTGAGCCTCGGCAACATCGCCATGTCGCTGTACGTTCTCATCCAGCTTTATCGCCTGAAACCGGAGCAGTCCGTGGAGGCCTTGTTACGGCGATGACTGACGCGTTCATGCTAGCGACTGTCGGTATCGGGAGCGTTGCGGCGCTGATGCTGCTGCTATGGTTGATCCATCTGAGAACCGGAAACGCCGCCATCGTCGATGCGGGTTGGGCGGGAGGACTTGCGGTGCTGGGCTTGCTCTACTCGGCCTTGGGCGGCGGATACTGGCTGCGTTCGGCGATGGTCGCCGCAATGACGGGTATCTGGGGTTTCCGTCTGGCCATCTACCTTCTTGCAACCCGTGTAATCGGGCAGCCGGAAGAAGGCCGGTATCGGGAGCTCCGGCGAAAGTGGAAAACCAATATCACGCTCAAATTCCTCCTGTTCTTCGAATTTCAGGCAGTGCTGTGCGTGGTGCTGGCCGTACCGTTCCTTGCCGCCGCGCGCAATCCCGACCCGAGGATCTCGCCGCTCGAGTGGACGGCTGCCGTTCTTTGGGTGCTGGCCATGACGGGCGAGGCGGCCGCCGATGCGCAGCTCAACAAATTCAAATCCGACAAATCCAACAAAGGCCACACTTGCCAAGTGGGATTGTGGCGCTATTCCCGCCATCCCAACTATTTCTTCGAATGGCTGATCTGGGTGGCATTCGCGAGCTTTGCGCTGCCTTCCCCCGGAGGTTATTGGGGGCTGTTCTCGCCCGCGCTCATTCTGTACTTTCTGCTTCGCATTACCGGCATCCCCGCGACCGAGGCGCAGGCCCTCCGCACGCGCGGCGGCGAGTATCGCCGTTATCAACAAACCACCAGCGCCTTTGTGCCCTGGTTTCGCAAGAACGTTTCGTAAGAAGATTTCGTAAACGTAATTCATCTCAAAGAGGGCCTTAAGATCCCCGACCACTGGATGGTGAACGGCCAGCTTGGCGAACATGGACCGGCGGCGCGATGAATGGCTGAGGTTGTTCGAGAGCATCCATGGCGTATCTGTCCTCGACCGACAGTGTACGGAGCGCCGGCGCGAGTGGATGAAGCGACGGCGGCGGAGCACGGAGCGGGCTCGATCGCGATTGGAAGCCGAGCGGGCTATCGCGGAAGGACCTTGGTCATCGCTGATACTGCGCCCGGCGGCGATTTATGGACCGGGACGAGGCGTTCAGGAATCCATCCAGCGCGGCGTGCACAGCTTGAGCGAAAGCTTGGTCAGCCGAATCCACGTGGACGATCTTGCGGCCCATGCGGAGGCAGCTCTGCATTGCGAAGTCAGCGGAGCGTATCCCGTCGCCGACGAGGAGCCCTGCACGTCGCGCGAGACTGCGGCATTCAGCGCGCGGCTGCTTAACCTGCCGGCAACGGGCGCCGGGCGAGCGGAACGCGTGGCGCGATTCGCAAACAACGGCCGCGCGGACGGTTCCGGATTCGAAGGGAGCTCGGCATGCCACTGACATATCCTTCCTGTCGCGCCGGCGGCCCCGCCGCTCTATCCGGCGAAACCGTTGGTCAACAATTCTGAGCGCTCGATTTCACACGTTGCGCCGGGAACAATGGATTTTCCTTCCGATGGACGAAGTATTCGAGTTCTTTTCCGACGCGCGGGCTGGGTTTCCGGATTCTCTCGATGAATTCCAGCTCCATTTCGGAAAGCACAGAGATCCGTTACCGTCTACGATTGCACGGTATACCGATTCACTGGAGGACCGAGATTCTGCATTGGAACTACCCATATCGTTTCGTGGACATGCAGCGAGCGGGGCCATACAAACTTTGGCATCACACTCACCGTTTCGAATCACACGGGGATCGAACCAAGATGATCGACGTCGTGCGATACTCGCTGCCTTTCGGCCCATTGGGGCGCATAGTTCAAGCGTCAATGGTGCGGGCTGACGTACAGCGGGTGTTCGACTACCGGCGCCGGCGAATCGATGGTTGTTCGCGCTGCGGAGTAGCGTCGCGATCTGAAGTTTGGCGTGGCCGGGCGCGTTTGATAACCTGATCCGATCAGCGTGTTCCCGTTCTGTTTGCTATGTTTATGGCAGCAAATGAGCGGGATTAATTCAGTGGTAGAATGCCAGCTATCCTTCTGGCCGCTGATTACAAAGAACTTCCCGTCATAGTGTCCTAAATGTTGTCCATCCAAGAAAAGAGATTTAGGATGGATGTGTGCCCCGGGTAAATCTTCTCAAACGAATCAAAACCGACGGCGTCTGGGTTCTTCGCTCCATTCCGCGCAAGCCTTCCGGCGGCTACGATTGGGGCGCTTTGCCGGATGGCCATTACTTCGTTGAATGGTACGAGGCGGGCAAGCGCCGTCGAGCGAAGGCTGGCGTAACGATCGCCCAAGCCCAGGAAGCACAGCGCCGGAAGCGCCACGAACTGGAAGGGAGAAAGCTGGGAGTTCTGGGATTTGACGCTTCCTTCAAGCCACCGCAAGCTCAGCCTCTAGCGTCCGCAGTCACGCTGTACCTGGAACACGTCGAGACTCTGAAAAAGCCCAACACATACCGGAAGTATGAGGCGGTGCTCAGGCGCTTCTCCAAGCATTTCGAGGGACGGACGCTGGACGCAATTCCGATCAGCGATCTCAACGATTACGTCGTCCATTTAAAACGCGATGCCGGTATGTCGGCGAATACCGTCCTGCACAACAGCTGCTGGATCTGCCGGAGCGCATCACGACGCTGCCGAAGGAATACCGGCAAGAAGAATTGGATACGTTCCTGAGGGCGTGCGACAGCTCCGAGCGTGCGCTGTTCTATACATTCCTGCTCACGGGCTTTCGGGAACAGGAGGTGATGTATCTTTCCTGGAGCGACATCAATCTTGGCTTCGAGTAACTGCGAAACCGCAACTCGGTTTTTACGCCAAGCGATGGGAAGAGCGCGAGGTACCCATACCGCAGCACCTGGTTGAGATCCTTGAGATGCACCCGAGACGGGAAAACTGCCAGTTCGTCTTCCCGTCACCGACCGGCAACCGCGAGCAGCACATGCTGGACCGGTGCAAAGCCGTTGCCACGCGTGCTGGCCTGAATCCAGAGCAATTTGATTTGAAGACCTTCCGATCCACATATGCGACGCGGATGCTGAGGGCAGGATTCGATGTGCGAACGGTACAGCGCTGGATGGGACACAAATCGCTGGAGACCACGATGCGCTATTTGGTCCCTGCTACCGAGGTCCACGCCAAGTTGGATCAGATCGACATTCCCGGGATCGATGAGCCCCGAAGGTCGGATCTGAAACCGAGCGGACGTGCACGCAAGTCGGCGGCGAGCGAAGGCAGCCGGAGAAAGGCTCACCGAAAATTGGGCTAAGGGGATTCAGTCTCTTACCAGCAAACCCAATCGCGTCACAGTCTGGCGTCTTTACGGGCACCTGCTAACAATGTGCGTTCATGCGCCAATGGGTGGAAGAGATCGGAGACTTGAGATAATGGGAGATCCCGCTATGCAGATCAAGTTTGAACGGCCGGAGGATATCGCGCAGGGACTGAAAACGAAGTGGACGGATCTCCCTCGCGCGGCGCTTGAAAGCCTCGCTGTTGAAGCATACCGGTCGAACGCGCTTTCGGCCGCTCAGGTTTGCCGGCTGCTTGGTTTCGAGACGCGCATGCAGGTGGACGGCTTCTTGAAGGAGCACGAGGTCTACGATTTCACCGTGGCCGATTTCGGACAGGATTGCGAGACGCTCCGTCAGGTTCGGACGAGGGAAGCTCAGTCTTGAGTAGGCCCGCGTGCGTACGTAGTTCGTGGCGACGCAAAATGCTATACGGTTAATCGGCGATCCTCGGACTGATCATTGGCGGGTAATCGCAGTTTGGCGGGCAACACCAGCTGATGTGGGTGGGTGATTGGTCGGGCTGTTCCTCCGATTCACGAGTCCACAAGCCAGTGGTTCAGTACGGCCCGGCCCAACGCATCTATGATTTGCAGCCTTCAAACTCGATTCCCGGGGAGCAACTGCATGAGCGGACCTCCTGGTCGACACCGCTTCCGAAGACGGTTATGAACAAAAGTCAGGGTTCCCACTTGATGGTCGATCAAAACAAG
>JBEKHQ010000201.1:0-5850 GCA_050012195.1 Bryobacteraceae bacterium
CGCAGCCCGCAATTGCCGCTCAGGGTCAGAATGGATTCCGGGTGGAATTGAACCGCTTCGATCGGCAGGTCGCGATGGCGCAGCCCCATGATGACGCCGTCTTCCGATTCGGCCGTGACTTCGAGACACGCCGGGAAAGTCTCCTTGCGCGCGAACAGCGAGTGATATCGACCCACCTGGAACCGCTCCGGCAGACCCTCGAAAATGCCCTTATTACGGTGGATCACCACCGACGGTTTGCCGTGCATGGGGTAATCCAGCACGCCCAGTTCGCCGCCAAACGCCTCGACGATTCCTTGCAGCCCCAGGCACACGCCGAACACCGGAATGCCCGCTTGAGCGGCGAACCTAACCACGGAAGGAACGCCGAAGTCGGCCGGGCGGCCCGGGCCGGGCGAAATCAGAATCAGGTCGGGATGCACCTTCGTGATGAGCTCGTTCGGAATCCCGGCCCGATACGTGACTACTTCCGCGCCCGTCTGCCGGGCGTAGTTCGAGAGCGTATGGATGAAACAATCGTCGTTGTCGATCAGCAACAATTTGATGCCGCGCCCCACCGTGGACGCTCCCAAGGACGGCGCGCCGGCGGCGGCGGACGGACGCAATGCGCGGAAAAAGCCGGTGGCCTTCAAACGCGTCTCCTGCTCTTCGAGCGCCGGAACCGAGTCATAGAGCAGCGTGGCGCCCGCGCCGTAGCGCGCCACTCCGTCGCGCAGATGAACGGTGCGAATCAGAATGCCGGTGTTGATGTCGCCGTTCATGGAAAGCATGCCGACCGCGCCGCCGTACCATCCGCGCGCGTCTTTCTCCAAATTCTCGATGGCCTGCGCGGCCGCTTTCTTCGGAGCGCCGATAATGGTCACGGCCCACATGTGCGTCAAAAACGCGTCGAGCGAATCGAAACCCGGCTGCAGCGTTCCCTCGACATGATCGACGGTATGAAATACGCCGGCGTAGGACTCGATCAGACGGCGCCCGATCACTTTCACCGATCCCGGCACCGAAACGCGCGACTTGTCGTTGCGATCGACGTCGCTGCACATGGTCAGCTCGGATTCTTCTTTCGTCGAGTTGAGGAGCTCCCGAATGCTGTCGGCGTCGCGCAAAGGGTCCCCGGTGCGGCGCGCGGTGCCGGCGATCGGACAAGTCTCGACGCGATTGCCTTCCACGCGTACGAACATCTCCGGCGATGCGCCGATCAGCGCTTCGTCGCCGAGTTGCAGGAAAAATTCGTAAGGGCTGGGGCTGGCGTGCTGGATACGCTGGAACAGCTCGGACGGGCTGGCGGAAAAATTTGCCTGAAAGGTCTGCCGCAGCACTACTTCGTAATAATTGCCCTGCCGCATCCCTTCGCGCACCGTCTCTACCTTGGCCATGTACTCTTCCGGCGCATGGTCGGAGGTGATCTCGTTGGACGCGCGCGCGGCCGCGCGGCGGACTGGCGTTCCCACGCGCGCCAATCCGGCAGTGGAATGCTGGCCGCGCTCAAAGTCATAACGAAAGCGTTCGATCCGCTCCCGCTTGCGGTCCATGTAGCAAATGTCGTCGCACAGGAACAGGTGCAGGTCCTTGTGACCGTCCCGCGGAAGCTTGAGTTCGATGGGGTCGAACTGAAACAGCAGATCGTATCCGAAGGCGCCCAACAGCGCCAGGCGGCCATCTTCGTTATTGCCGAATTCGCGAGTGAGCGCGCGGAGAATCGAAAACGCGGAGGGCTGCTTGCTGCGTTCTTCTTCCGGGAACAGCGCAGGCAGCGGCTTCAAAACGCCGTGCAGCGAGGACCCGCGGAGTTCGAACCGGTCCCAGTGCGGATGCTGCTCAAGCAGCGGCTGGAGAATCCGGTTGAGCACTTCGCCGCGCTGGTTGAGCGCGCGGAATTCGACTTCGCGCCCCGCAGCGACGATTTCGATGGGAGGGCAGACCGATGCGATGTCCCAGCGCGAGTATCGTTCGGGATATTCGTAACCGGAGGACAGATAGATGCCGCGATACCGGTCCAGCTTACGCGCCAGATGCCGAAGGCCTTTTTGAAATGAGCCGGCGGACGCCAAGCGAGTGACGGTGATTCCGTTGGGCGTGGTGTAGCTCAGCCTGGGCATAGGCGCGGACAGAAGGGAATCGAAATCCCGCGAGAGTTTTCAGGATAGCACCACGTGCGAGTGGCTGCTAATTAGTCCCGCTCGGGCTCGCGAGTTGTTCGTCCTTTTGCGGTTCGCTCGAGGCTTCGCAACCAACGGGTATCGGGAGCTTGGAGCCGCCGCGCAACTGATCGAGCCGGACGGTGGGCGATTCCCAATGCGAGCGCTTACTCCCTTGGGTACACACGAGCAGTTCGCCGCAACGCGCCAGTTTTGAATAAAGCTTGGGATCGCGAGCCGCCTCCTCGGGCCACACCTGGCCGCGATTGCTCTTGGTACAAGCGGGCGGAGGTTCCGCGGCGGAGGAAACTCCACAAGCCAGGACAAAGATCGCCGCCGCGCGGAGCAAATGACAGCGCATTATTCGAATCCAGTCTACAATCGCGGCAAGATCGTCGCAATGCCGATCCGCTCCCGTACCGAAAAGCGCCGTACCGGTACTGATTCCCGATGACTAAAGGTGACGGCGCGCCCGCTGAAACACGGCCAGCAGCATCGCGGGCGTCAACTTGCCGGTGAAAGTGTTCTGCTGGCTCGGATGATAGGAGCTGATCAACAGCGGCTGCCCCTTGCCGGTCCGGTGTTCAGCGCCGTGCGCGAAAACGAAACCGGAGCGGCTGGCGATTTTGCGCTGGTCCCGCAGAATGCCGAGGTAGACCTCGAACGCCAGGCGTCCCAGCGCCACCACGACAGACAACCGCCGCAGGAGCTCGAGTTCGCGTTCCAAATACGGCCGGCAGTTGCGGATTTCATCCGGCGCGGGTTTATTGCCGGGCGGAGCGCAGCGCACCGCCGCGCCGATGTAAGCGTCGTACAACGCCAATCCATCGTCGATCGATACGCTGGTGGCCTGCGATGCGAAGCCCGCTTCGAACAGGGCTTGGTACAGGAAATCACCGGAACGGTCGCCGGTGAACACGCGACCAGTGCGGTTCGCGCCGTGCGCCCCGGGCGCCAAGCCGAGGATCAGCAATCGCGCGCGAGGGTCGCCGAAACCAGGCACGGGCCGGCCCCAATACTCGCAATTCCGGAAAGCTCGCCTCTTCAGACGCGCGATGCTTTCGCGATACTCCACCAGCCGCGGGCAGAGGCGACACTCGACGATCTCCTGGTTCAGGATTCGGAGGGCTTTCAATTCTACTTTTATGCTACCTGGAAAGCTCCAAGCGCAAATTGGCGAGCGAGGCGTCGAGCGAAGTCATATCCGCCATGGGCGCGGTTTGAACGGTGCTGGAGAATAAGGAAACCAACTCGGGATCCCGCCATCCGCGCCGCACTTCTTCCTCCATGATTGCGAACGCCGCTTGCGCAGTCAGGGCCGGCTTATAAGGCCGTTCGGTGGTGAGCGCGTCGTAGATGTCCACCACTTGAAGGATGCGCGCCATCAGCGGAATGTTCTCTCGCGATAAGCCATCGGGATAGCCGGATCCGTCCCAGCGTTCGTGATGATTGCGGATGATGGGAAGCACCGGCCAGAGGCTCTTCATCGGCCTGCAAATCTCTTCGCCGCGCAGGGGGTGCCCCCGCATGACCTTCCACTCTTCGCTCGTTAGAACGCCGCGCTTAAAGAGAATCGCATCGGGAACGCAGATTTTGCCGATGTCATGCAGATACCCGCCCCGAAAAAGCGCTACCAGCTCGGGCTTCGAAAGCCCCAACGCTTCGCCGAGCATGACCGATGCCACCGCCAGCCGCTGGCAATGTTCGCCGGTATAGGGGTCTCGCCGCTCCACCGCCTGCGCCAGCGCAAACAGAATGGTCTCGGCTTCTTCGAGCGAATCCACCAGCGCCTTGTTTCGAAGCATGGCGCGCACGCGCGTTCGCACCACCGCCGGATGCAAGGGCTTGATGAGAAACTCGTCGGCGCCGGAGGAGATGCCCACGATCTCGTTCTCGACGCCATGCACGCTGGTGAGCATCAGGATGGGAATGAACTGCATCGCGCGATTCACCTTCATCCAGCGGCACAGCTCCGGCCCGCTCACTTCCGGAAGCATCAGGTCTAGGATCACCAGGTCGATCTTTTGCGACTGTAAGAGCGCCATCGCATGCGAAGCTCGTTGCGATTCCAGGATTTTATAGGGCGCGGTTTTCAGGATTCCCCTGAGGAGCCGGCGGTTAATCTCCTCGCTGTCCACCACCAGGATTACGCCCGGCTGAACCGCATTATCGTCCACCTCGCCGAACGATATTGCCCGCGAGGACGCGATGTCGAATTGCTGTGTGAAGGGTATGGTTTCGAGCGACATCAGGCCGACGGGACCGGCGTCCCTATTTGAACGTATCGGCCAAACGCGACAGGGCTTGAGAGATGTTCAGAACTCCAGCCGGCCCTGAAATGCGATCATCCGGGGCGAGCTATCGCCTCCCAAGCCTACACCGAGCAGTCCGGTCGGCGGCGAGGTCGAATAACTAAGCGCGCCAAAGCCGGTCTGGGTTGCGGGACGGCCGGGAATGCCCGCGTACACCGCCGTGGGTAGGGCAAAGTTGGGATGATTGAACAGATTAAATGCTTGCGCTTCCACTCGCAACTTTACGCGCTCGCTCAATCGAAACCATTTGGTGAGATAAAAATCGGCCCAGGCGAAGTCGGGACCGCGCAGTGCATTCCGCCCCAGGTCGCCGAATTGACAGTTCTTCGGATTATCGCCGCCGGCGCAAGCTCCCGTGGACGGATCCACCGCCGAAACGAACGCGTTGGGATTCAGCCATTGCACCGTGCCCGGCTGAGTCACGCCCGGTATCGTCTGATGTTCGTACAGAGGCACTCCCGGAACAACGCTGGCGTATTGCGGACCGCCGCCTTGCACGATGCCGTTCCCGTTGGCGGAATAAGGCGTGCTCAGAACCGAGAACGGCAGCCCGCTATGCCAGAAAACCGTCCCCGAGATCTGCCATCCGTTCAGCGCATAGCCCATCGCCCGACTTCGGACATGCAACGGCAGCTGGTAAAGATATGCGGCCGTGAAATTCTGTCGGACGTCGTAATCGCACGGACCGTATTGCCGCCTCAGCTCGCCCGGCAATGGCGATAAAATTCCGGCAGCCGAGAATGATAGGAATCCGCCGTTGGACACCGTGTCCAGGCAATGGCTCCAGGCATAGTTAGCTTGGAACTGTACTCCATGCCCCAGCCGTTTCTCCGCCGTTAGCTGCAGCGCATCGTAGTGGCTGTTCGCACCGGTGTTCAATTGCGTCACTTGGCCGAAACGAGGATCCACCGGCGACTCGTAAGGAAAGGGCTGGAAGCAGCCCGCGCACACCGTCTGATAACCGTTCACCTGAGTTTGATAGGGCTGATTGACCGCGCGCGTTCCCACGTACTGCGCGCGAAGGTTCAGCGTGTCGCCGATCTGCTGTTCCACGCCCAAGCTCCATTCCATGAAGTAAGGCGCGCGCAGCTTCCCGTCCGGAACCGCCGTGATGGCGACCGGCGGAAGGCACGTGGATGGGTTCGAAAGCGGCGAGGCGCACGAGAACTGCCCGGTGGTGAAGCCTGAATCGAAAGCCCGGTTGGCCGCGGCCGTCGCATCCACCGCGCTGTTCGAGACGCCCGGCGCGATCAGCGTTCCGCCCACCGCGCCGAGCAGACCGCCCTGGAACGTTTTGGAGTACGGCGGATTCGTGCCCACCAGATCCGCGACGCTGCCCGGCAACAGATCGCTGAAGAGACCGAAGCCGGTCCGCAAAACCGTCTTCCTGGCGATCTGCC
>JBEKHQ010000202.1:0-5847 GCA_050012195.1 Bryobacteraceae bacterium
ATCACGTGCCGGCCCTCGCGATACTCCAACTCGCGCGATCCCAGATAAATTGCATCGTACAACGACGTTCCGCCCTCGGACTTCAATTGTCGTAATGCTTGATCCAATTTTTCGAAGCGGCGAGTATAGGCGGCGTGCAGCGTCACTTGCCAGTTGAAGCTATATAATGCAAGCGCGTCCTTCGGATTACCTTCCACCACCAGCGCTCGCAGGAACTTCCTGACCGAGTCGAGCTCGTAGCGTATCTCGATTCCGGTGGACGCGCTGGTATCCACCATGAGCGCCACCGAGAGCGGCTGCTCGGTCTGGCGCTCGAACACCGCGACGTCCTGCTTGACGCCGTTGTCGAACACCGTGAAGTCGCCTTTGTTCAGCGAACTGATCAACTGGCCGTTCGCATCCTTCACCGTCACCAGCATGTGCACCAGGCGAACCGCGACGCGAATCACCGTGTCTTGCGCCAACGCCGGGACTGCGAGATACACCGCGGGAATCAGGAAACACAGGGCGCGCCGGATCACTTGTTCAGGACGGATTCGTCCCACTCCCCTTCTACCCAAACCTCGCCGTCCGCGAAGTGCTCCTTCTTCCAGATCGGGACCAAACGCTTAAGCCGGTTGATGCCCTCGAGCGCCGCTTCGAAGGCGGGCTTGCGGTGCGGCGCCGTGACGATCACCGCCACGCTGGTTTCGCCGATCTGCATCCGGCCCAACCGATGCACCATCGCGATGCGGCCGATGGGATGTGTCCGGGCGATCTCGCGCCCAATCTCGGCCAGCATCTTTACAGCCATCGGCTCGTAGCACTCGTAATCCAGGAAGCGCGTGGCCCGGCCTTTGGTATTGTTTCGCACCACGCCTTCAAAGTTCACCACCGCGCCGTCCTCGCCCCGCAGGAGACTCTGCGCGACGCCCGCGGTATCAATCCGTTCCCGCGTGAGAGCAAACAAATGGCCCTCGCCCGCGTCCGCGATTTCGTGCGTGTAGCGCCCGCTTCCGCCGCTCACCGGCGGCAAGAACGCGATTTCGTCGCCTTCGCGGACCATCTCCGAGCGGTCGCAAAACTGGTGATTCGAAGCCAGCACGATACTGGAAGCCAAGCCCTTCAATCGCGGAAACTCGCGCGCATAGCGCTCGAAGACCGACTCCAGACGAGCGCCCTCGTCCACATCGATGTGATCCTCCGAGCGGCCCACGATATCCTTCAACATACCGAAAAACAGGACTTTGACCCGCACTTGTGACATAGTAACAGACGGTCCCGCGCGACTCGGGTTTCAGCGTTGTAGACTGCGGATATCCTCGATGCCATCCTCCACTTCGCCTGACCGGAAGATCGCCAGGTTGCTCGACCGGCTGGAAGCCGCGAAACGCGCGTTCGGCGCGGCCCAGGAGGCGGATATCGCCAGGCTCATTGGGGCGCTGGGTCGCCGCCGTTTTCGAGATGCCGGCGCGTTAATCCGTTTCCACGAGGCGCTTCTGTTTTTCCGCGCTTATCCGCCGAATGCGGAGATTCTGGGCTTGGCGGACGGCTTGCTCGCTTCCTTCGCCCGGCGAATCACCGGCGACTTGACAGCCTTCGAGGAGCCGGATGTCTCCGGCATCGCGGGCACGGTTTTCTCGGCGATCTTCACTTATGACATCACGCGCTGGCTGGCCGCTCGGCTCGGTTCCAGTGTCGAGATCGATTGGGATGGCTGTGACGCCACGCTGCTCGGTCCGTTGCTCGCGCGTTTACATCCGCTCTATGCCGAGGACGCGCTGGTGGAGGCCAACATCCCGTACATGGATTGGTTTCGCGCGGCCAAACCGCAAGGCCGCGGGTCGGATCTTCGCTGGCTGATCGCACAAATGGAGCGCATGCCACTCACGCCCCAGCAACGCTCGGAGATGTTTGCAGGCGCGAAGATCGCGATTCGCTGGGACCTTGGCGACGCCCTCACCACTCGAACCAGGCTGCGACTGCCCGGCGCGCGGCGCTTCTTTTATCACCGCCAGCCCTTGATCCGCCGCAGCGAGGTTTCGCTCGCTAACGAGTTGGCCTCGCCTCCGATCCCGATCGAGAAAATGACGCACGCCCGCGGCGAACGGATGCTGGATCTCGCGCGCGAGACCTCCGCCATGCGCTATCGCGAGCTGCACGGTTTCACTTACGGAGATCCGGCCCGCGTTTTTCGCGCGGACCTGGGCCGCGGAATCGAGGTGTACGTGTGGGGAGTTCCCGCGGCGCACCGGCTGCCTTTGCGCGCCTATCACTGCGCGATGTTCTTTAAGAACGGTGTGCCGCTGGGCTACATTGAGTGCCTCACGCTATGCGAGCACATCGAAGTTGGCTTCAATCTCTACTACACCTTTCGCGAAGGCGAGACGGCCTGGCTCTACGCGCGCCTGCTGCACCTGTTTCGCCAACTGCTCGGAGTAAGTTGTTTTGCCGTGGACCCCTACCAGCTCGGAAATCACAATGACGAGGCGATCGAATCCGGCGCGTTCTGGTTCTATCGCAAACTCGGTTTCCGTCCTACCGACGCTCAGGTAGCAAAGCTTTTGGATGCCGAGGAGCGAAAGCTCCGCGCGAATCCCGCCTACCGGACGCCGGCGAGCACCTTGCGCCGTCTTTCAGCCGGCTGGATGGTCTACGAGATGCCCGGGACCTCGCAAGGCGATTGGGACAATTTCGAAGTGCGTCGCGTCGCGATGGCGCTGCGCGAGCTGCCGTTTCCTCCGCGAATCGCGCGCGCCAAGCGCGGTCCCGACGAGGCCGCGTACATTCGGCTGCTCCAACAGGACGCACGCGTGCGCCGCAAATTGATTCAGTTGGGCTCGAAAAGCGGCTAAAAAGAGAGTATTATCGGGGCATGCCGAACAAGGAAGCTTTGCAAGCCGCTCAAAGAGCCTCGGCGCGTGCGGCAGCAGTCGTTCACGGAGAGATGAAGCGAGGCGTGGATAGCCTGGCCACGATTGCTTCCATGGCTCCGTGGCTCGGGGTCTTCGCTACCGTGTTCGGCATTTTTAATTCATTCAAGGGTATCGACGGAGAAAAGACGACTATCATGGCGATGATCTGCCGAGAGCTATCGTTTTCGATCGCACCGACCGCGTTGAGTCTCTTGGTGGCTTTAGCAGCGCTGTGGTGTTACAAGTACCTCATCAGTGAAGTCGATGCGTTCGATTCTGAAATGAAAAATGCCTCGCTCGAACTCGTAAATAACCTCGGACTCCTTCCCGCGCGCTAACTTCCGCGTACAAACGTGCGCTACCATAAATGTTTGGAGCGGCACGAGCCTACCGAAACGCTGCCGGAACCCAACTGGGCGTCCCTCAAGGACGACGAGCTGCTGAAATGGCGGATCTGCGATCTAGGCGTGCGCATCCCGGGCAGCGAACTGGAAGGCCGCCTCGCGCAACTCCGCGATGAACTCAACAATCGCGGCTTGGTCTTCCGCCCGGCTTGCTATCTGGGCGACGAATGGTTCTCGCCCGCGGGCGTGCCGGCCATCGCGATTCCGTTCTATCTGTCCCATCCTCGCCTTAAAACGCTGGAATTGCATCAGACGCTCGAAGTGGAAGGCGGAACGCCGCATTGGTGCCAGCAACTGCTGCGCCACGAGTGCGGCCACGCGATCGATCACGCCTATCGTTTTTCTTCCAGGGAACAATGGCGCGCCGTGTTCGGCAGCCCCGAGACCGAGTATGCGCCCGAGACCTACCAGCCGCGGCCCTACAGCAAGAGCTTCGTCCGCCATCTTCCCAACTGGTACGCGCAGGCCCATCCGGATGAGGACTTCGCCGAAACCTTCGCCGTCTGGCTGTCCATGGCGCCGGAAGAATGGCGGCACCACTACGCCGGTTGGAAGGCGCTCGAAAAACTCGAATTTGTCCACGCGTTGATGGCCGAAGCAAAATCGCCGCCTCCGAAAGGTTCGCGCGGCCGTCGGATCTCGGAAGCGAGCAAGCTCAAGAAGACTCTGGCGCGATATTACGCCGAGCGCCGTAAACTCTACGCCGAGGATTTCCCCGATTTCTACGACGCCGACCTGCGCGTGCTTTTTGGTAACGGAGAGCCCGATGGCGAACCGGCGTCGCAGGTGATGCGCCGGAGCCGCGCGGCGCTGGTGGGCTCCATTGTCCGCTGGACCGGGCAGCACAAGTACACAGTGGATATGCTGGTGCGCAAGCTGATCCAGCGCTGCCAGAAACTCGATCTCACCACGCCGCCGCCTCCCGATCGCGCGCGCCTCTCGTTCGAGTTGGCAGCCTATCTCGCGGCCATGGTCACCAATCACCTGCACACCGGGCGATTCAAGAGGTCCGTGTAGCCATGAAGGTTCTGGTGCTATTCGATATGGCGCGCCGCGCCGCACCCGGCGAAACGTTCTCGCCCGAGGTCCTGAAAGACACCGAAGACAAACAGACCGAAGCGGACGTGCTTGCCTGCCTGCAACGGCTGGGGCACGAAGTGGAAACGCTGGCGGTCTTCGATGACGTGGTCTGTATTGTAGCGAAGCTGAAAGCTTTTCAGCCGGACGTGGTGTTCAACCTCACTGAGTCGTTCCACCGCAACCGCGCTCATGAACCCAACGTACCCGCGCTGTTGGAACTGATGAAGATGCGCTATACCGGCGCCCGTCCCGACGGCCTGATGCTCTGCAAGGACAAAGCGCTAGCGAAAAAGGTGCTCTCCTATCACCGTGTGCGCGTGCCGCATTTTGTCATTTCGCCCGATTCGCGGCCTCTCAAGCGGCTGCGGCGTTTTGTGTTTCCCGCTTTCGTCAAACCGCTCAGCGAAGAATCTTCCGATGGCATCAGCAAAGCCTCGTTCGCCCGCAGCGAGGAGGAAGCGCTGGAGCGGGCGCGCTTCATCCAGGAAAAATTCCATTGCGACGCGCTCATCGAGGAATACATCGAGGGCCGCGAACTGTACCTCAGCGTCATCGGCAATCGCAAGCTCACCGTCTTTCCTCCGCGCGAGATTTTTTTCGATCAGGTCCCCGACGATGAGCCGAAATTCGCCACCTTCAAGGCGAAATGGGACGACGCGTACCGCAAGAAATGGGGCATCCAGAACGGTCCGGCGCGCGAACTTCCCGCTGGACTCGAGGAGAAGCTCACGCGACTGGCGCGCAAGGTTTATCGCGTGCTGAAGATCCAGGGTCTCGGACGAATCGACGTGCGGATCACGGCGGCGGGCGAGATCGTAACTATCGAAGCCAATCCTAATCCGTCGCTCGCCCGTGAGGACGACTTTGCGCAATCCGCCGCGCAAGCCGGCCTGGAGTACGACGCGCTCATCCAGAAGATCCTGGATGGCGCCGGGCTGTAACGAAGGCGCGTATTACAATCGTTGCTGCCCGAGCATGCCAACCGATTTTCGCCGAGCCGCGTCTTCTCCTCCCTCATTCCAATACGCGTGCCTGGCAATTCTCTTTGCCGGCGCGATGCTGTTTCAAATTCGCTATGCCGGGGACATTCTGCGCGTGGAGAACGTAGACGTGCCGTATGTCACGCCCGCCGGCGCCAGCGCTTCGCTCGACCTCGTGTTACCTTCGGCGGCGAAACTGGGTCTCCGTACCGGCGACACGCTGTTTGCGGTCAATGGCCGCAAGTACCTCGGTACCGCACAGTTGTCGGAAGCCTACGCCAAGGCGCGTCCGGGAGATCGGATCGAACTCCGCGTAAAGTCGGCTTCCGGAGAACGTTCCGTGATCCTCCCTGAAACTCAAGGAACCGCACGGACGAGTCGATTGATTTTCGACGTGTTGCTGAACATTGCGGCGCCCATCGGGTGCGTGTTGCTCGGATCCTGGGTCGTGCTGGTGCGCCCCCGCGACCGGTTGGCGTGGATTCTGCT
>JBEKHQ010000203.1:0-5835 GCA_050012195.1 Bryobacteraceae bacterium
CTGGGCGGCGACCAATACCTGCACATGGAAAACCGCGTGGAATCGGGCCGTGCGTACTCGTTTTATCGCGAGCGAATATCGGGCTTAAGCATCGCCAAGATCTACACGCGCTACTATTCCAACGTCGACGACACCGCGCATGAGCTGGCCCAGCGCGTTCGGCAGAACTTCGGCAAGAAGCAGGACTACGGCGCGCTCTTCACGGAAAAGGAAGCCTGGGACCTCACCTTCCGCGGCGCGCGGACGCTTCCGAACGAGACCTTCGACCGCTACAAGGAAACGACGCTCCGCGACGTGTTCTACATTCTGCGCGTGCGTCTGCACGAAGCCGGCATGACGTTCGAATCCCGGGGCGCGGACGTGCTGGAAAACTCGCCGGTTGAGATCGTGGATATCACCGACGCCGATAATCGCGTGACCACGGTCTATTTCCACCAGATCACGAAGCTGCCGGTGCGGCAGGTTTTCTATCGGCGCGATCCGAAGACGAAAGACCGGAACGAGGAGATCACGCTGTACACCAAATATCGCGACGTGGGCGGCGGGGTCCAATGGCCATACGCCATCGAGCGCGACCGCAACGGCGAAAAGATCTACGAGATCTTCTCGGATTCGGTTGAGCTGAGCGACAAGAAAATCACGGACAATTTGTTCGAATTGCCTTCCACCATCAAGGTGCTGAAACCGGAGTAGGCGCCGGAGGCGGAGGCGCGGCGGACGCTTCCGGTTCGGCGGTGACCGGGAGATCGATGGTGACCAGCAATCCCGGATTCATATTTTGAGCCTGGAGTTTGCCGCTATGCAGCTCCACCGACCGGCGGGCGATGGCGAGTCCCAGGCCCACGCCGCCGCTGGTCCGGTTGCGATCGGAATCCACGCGGTAGAACGGATCGAAAATGCGCGCCAGGGCTTCCTCGGGAACTCCTGGACCGTAATCTCGAACGGAGATTTGGGCGACACGGTCCGTGCGGCGCAGCTCGATCTCGATGGAGGTGCCTCGCGGCGCGTACCGAATCGCATTGCGGATCACGTTTTCGGCGGCGCGGCGGATCAGCTCTTCGTCTCCAGGCAAGGCCACTGCGTCGGGCGCTTTGAGCAACAGCGTGCAGTCCTTGGCCTTGGCTTCGAGCAGGGAGTCGTAAACCAAGTCGGCCAGCAGCTCGTCCAGGCGAACTGTTTCGGTCTTCCGCCGGGAGGGATCGCCTTCGGCGCGGGTGACTTCGAGCAGCTCGGCCACCAGCTCGTTGAGCCGGTCGGCTTCTTTTTGAATCCGGTCCAGCATGTGCGCGCGATCCTCGCCGGAGCGGGCCAGCTCGATGGCGACGCCGAGCCGCGCGAGCGGGCTTCGGAGCTCGTGCGAAATATCCAGCAGCAATCGGCGTTCGGCGGCAAGCAGGGTCTGGATTCGATCGGCCATGTGGTTGAAGCTGGTGGCAAGCTGACCGATCTCGTCGCTGCGGGTGGTGGTAGCGCGCGCGGAGAAATCGCCCCGGCCGAAGCAGTCCACCGCGGCGCGCAGCCGCCTAACCGGCGACGTGAGATGGTAAGCAAATCCATAGCACAGTAATATGACCAGCGCGAAGATCCACAGATGTTGGGGCTGCATAAAGAACGCCCAATCGCTGCGGGGATTGATGAGAAACAACCAGTACTTGAGGCTGGGATCCGGCCGCGCCAGGATGGGCGGGCCACCGCCCAGCGAGAGCGGAAGACGCCAGCGGCTGCGGCGGGGCCTGCGCAGCAGCTCGGGGCGGGGTTTGCCGGTAAGCAGATCGGTGCCCTGCGCGTCGGTGAAGACGACGTGCATCTGGGTGATCTGCTGGAATTTCGAGAGGACCGCGCCCAACGCCTCGCGGCCTCCCGTTTCATAGGCGCGCTTGGCTTCGGCGACTTGCACGTTCAAGAGCATCCCGAGCGGAGCGCGCGGCGACGAAGAGTTGAAGCTGAGCGCGGTGGCAACAATAATCCCGCCGATGGCCACCGCCGTAGTGGCCAGGAACCACAGCAGGGTTTTGGCGAACAGCGATCTCATCCGGCGGCTACCTCGTCCTCCGGCCGTTGGGCCTCCGGGCTCTGGCAGAACTGGTAACCCGAGCCTCGAATAGTTTTGATCAGCGGACTAGCGCCCTCTAATTTCTTCCGCAGATGGCTGACGTGCATGTCGATGGACCGATCGAAAGGCGTGGCCTTGCGATTGTACAAGCTCTCCATCAAGCCATCGCGCGAAACGACGTGACCGGCATTGCGCATGAGCTGTTCCAGGATATCGAATTCCAGGGTGGTGACCTCCACGGGCTTACCTTCGCGGGTGACGGAGCGTGTCCCAGGATCGAGCGCGACGCCGTTCACCTCGATTCGGCCGCGAGTGGCTCGGGCTTCAGTTCGCCGCAGGATGGCCTTGACGCGAGCCGCTAGCTCCCGCGGATTAAAAGGCTTAGGAAGATAATCGTCGGCGCCGAGTTCCAGCCCGATGATGCGATCCACGTCTTCGCCGCGAGCAGTGAGCATCAACACGGGAACGCGACTGCTCAGGCGCAAACGCTTGAGAATCTGGAACCCGTCCAGCCCCGGAAGCATGACATCCAGGATCACCAGGTCATAGCTGCCCTGCTGCGCTTGCTCGAGGCCGCTATGGCCGTCCAAAGCGCAATCCACCGAGAAGCCTTCGCGCTCCAGGAACTCTTTGATTAAGGCCCCGAGCTCGGCGTCGTCATCGACGATCAACAACCGCATCCAATTTCATGGTATCGCATGACGGCGAGATTACCATCCCATAGTGCGGGCCTGAGTTTAGGCCGGAGAGCGGAAGAATCCGCCCTCCGGGTAACTGACTCTACTACTTAGCTTTGCAGCAGGCTCGTCCGTCGCAGCAAGACGAGCCATCACAGCAAGTCTTCGCGCCGAAAGCGCTGGCCGTCAAAGCCAATATCAAGGCAAGGCTCATAAGAGCCGTGCTGAGTTTCTTCATTGTGATTCTCCTTCTGAAAATTAGTGAGTTATTTTTGGGCGACGAATCGCCGGGTTGCGGGAAGCAGCGCTCTCTAAATCAAAAGGACACGAATGCGGATGTGCAGATCTGTTAGCGACGGCGTCCAAGCGACGGGCTCCCCTTCGAATTGAACCGAGGGGAGAATCGCTTTACTGAGTACGATAGCCGGAGATGGAGCGGCAAAAACCTTGCCGTCACTCTGCTCCATCTTGCTATCGGGCGCGACATACGGGCAGGTTTCGAAACTAGTTGAGAGCGGGCATTTCTTCGGCGCGGCGTTGCCGTGGCAGCAGGACGGATGTTCCGCTGAAATAAGAAATGGGCAGTTGAGGAGCGCCAGCCCTGAAGCCAGGCCGAGGAAAGTTATCGCGACGCAGTATGCAACTGCCGACCGCATGGCATTAAGAGTAGCATCTCCGCCGGAGACAGTAGTCGCTGAACTGTGCGTTCCGCACTGTTAGGAGACTGCCTACCATTCGACGGGTTTTCCGATCTCGAGCGGCCAGATTTCGGTTTGCGGGAAACCTTTCAGCAGAGCGGACAGCTCGGTTGGAGTGCCGGTCAAAGCGGGGAACGTCCCGAAATGCATGGGAATAACCTTCTTGGCGTTCAACAAGCGGCAGGCGAGCGCGGCTTCATTCGGACCCATGGTGTAAAAATCGCCGATCGGCAGGAACGCCAGGTCGGGGCGATACAGCTTTTCGATCAATTGCATGTCGGAAAATACGTTGGTATCGCCCGCGAAGTAGAGCGTGCGCCCGTCCTGGAAGTGGAGGACGTAGCCGGCCGCCTCGCCGCCGTACAGAATCTGATCGCCGTCCTGGATGCCGCAACTGTGGACCGCGTGAGTCATGGTGACCTTCACCGGGCCGACATCCTGCGTGCCTCCTTTATTCATGCCGCTGCAATTTTCGACGCCTTTGGAAGTGAGCCACACGCAGGTCTCGAAAATCGCCACCACTTTGGGCTTGAACTTCTTGGCCAAAGGCATGGCGTCGTGGATGTGATCGAAGTGGGCGTGAGAAATCAGAATCGCGTCGACGCGCTGAATCTGATGGCCCTTGGGGTACATGGGATTGCCCTCGATCCAAGGGTCCATGATAAAAACCTCGCCCGTCTTCAGGCGCAATTGAAAAGTGGCGTGGCCCAGCCACGTGATCTCAACCATTTTGAAAAAGCCTTTCTATTGAGTATGAATAGCCGGAAGCTGGATGCCCTGTCCATATTTCGCGATGTCGGGTATGGTTACCGGCAGACGGCCGCCGATGGGAATCTCTCCGAACAGGGCCTTGGCGACGGAAATTTCCGACGTTGCCGTGGGGCTATAGGTAGTGAGATAAGTGGCGACGCTGGGGAAGCTGCGCACCAGGTAGGGATTGCCGAGCGCCACCAAGGTAACCGGAATTTTGCCGGCGATCAAGCTGTTCAAGAAATCCGGATAGTTGCCGGCCAACGCGACATTGCCGCGATAGGCGCTGACGGTGACGTACGCGGCGACGATGACTTGAGTGAAGCCGGCGGTTTTCGCGCCGATGTCGGCCAGATCCGCCTTGCTGGTGAGCGGATCGACCAGGATGGTGGTCATACCGGGAGCGCGCTTCTTCACTTCTTCGATCAGCTTTAGGCCCTGCTGGCCGCGGCGATTCTCGGTGAGAACGATCAGGCAAATCCTGTCCGGATTGCGAAGCGGAACCGAATCCTTGTCGTCTTTCACCAAGGTTAAGGCGCGGTCGGACACCTGCTGGGCACGCTCCTCGGCTTCCGGTGTATCGACGGTTTCGGCGATTCCTTCCAGATTCACGATTCGTTTGCGGCTCAAACCCAGCTCCACTTTCGCTTGCAGCACTTTGGCGACACTCTCGTCGATCCGCTGGTGCTTGATACGGCCGCTCTCGACGGCCGCCAGGACTCCGCTGATGGCCTCCTCGGCGCGGCCGGGCATGAGCAGTACATCAGTACCGGCTTCGATGGCGCGCACGGACGCTTCCGCGGTATTGAACAGGGAAGTCAAACCTTGCATGTCCATGGCGTCGGTGACGATGATCCCGTGAAAGTTCAACTCGGTGCGCAGCACGCCGGAAACGATCTTTGACGAGACCGTGGCGGGCTGATCCACCGGATCGAGCGCGGGGACGGACAGATGAGCGGTCATCACCGCGTCCACACCATTGGCGATCGCGGCGCGAAAGGGCGCCAACTCGACGGACTCGATGCGTTCGAGAGGCGCCTCCAGCCGCGCCAGACCGATATGGCTGTCGGCGGCGGTATCGCCGTGTCCCGGAAAATGTTTGACGGTAACCAGCACGGGATTGGCTTTGTCGGAATGCGCGCCCGTGATGAACGCTCCGACGAAGGCGCTTACTTCCTTGGGATCTTCGCCAAAGGAGCGGATGTTGATGATCGGATTATCGGGATTGTTGTTGACGTCGGCGACCGGCGCGAAAAGCCAGTTGACGCCCATGGCGCGGGCCTCGCGCGCGGTCTCGGCGCCTTGATACGTCGCGTCCGCGAGATCCCTGCCGGCGGCGAACGCCATGCTGTAAGGCCACGGCGTGGCGGAAGCGACGCGCATGGAAGCGCCGCGCTCGAAGTCGGCGGCCACCAGCAGCGGCAGCTTGGACATCTTTTGAAGACGATTGAGCATCGCGGCCATGGCGTATGGTTCGGCGTTGCGCACCAAGCCGTTCTGGACGCGGCTGGTGACGATCACGCCTCCGACGCGCAGATTCCGCACCTCATGCTGGTACTTCCGAAAGGCGGCGGAGCGGGCGTTCATCGGTTCGCCGTAGATCGGCACGACCACCAATTGCGCGATCTTGTCGCGCAGGCTCATGGATCGCATCCAT
>JBEKHQ010000204.1:0-5834 GCA_050012195.1 Bryobacteraceae bacterium
GCCGTGGACCCGAAGGTCTATCCGTTCTACGGCGAGATCCGCCTGTCGCCCGCCGCGCCGCTCGCGAGTGTCTTGGCCGACGGCACGGTCGCGGTTTCGGACGACATTCTGCTGCGTCTGAACCTGAAAGTCGGCGACACGCTGCAACTCGGCGGCCAGCCTTTTCGCATCATCGGCCAAGTGACGTTCGAGCCGGATCGCATGCTAGGCAGCCTGAACGTCGGCCCGCGCGTGATGATGACGCGCGACGGTTTGGAGCGCACCGGCCTGATGCAGCCGGGCAGCCGCGCGGCCGAGCGGTTCATTTTCCGCCTCCACCCTGGATCGCCGGACATCGAGAATGTTCGGCGCCAGTTAAAGCAAGCCTTTCCCGACGCGCTGATCGCCGATTATCGCGAGTCGCATCCCATCATCACCCAAAGCTTGAATCGCGCCACCATGTTTCTGAGCCTGGTGAGTCTGATCACCCTGATCGTCGGCGCGATCGGCGTGTCCACCGCGATTCACGCGCACATTCAGCAGCGCATGGATTCCATCGCGATCATGAAATGCCTGGGCGCGCGCTCCAGCCACTTGATGCGGATCTACCTGATCCAGACCCTCGCGCTCGGATTGGCCGGCGGACTGGCGGGCGCGGCGCTCGGCTTGGTGGTCCAGCGGGCCTTTCCCCAATTCCTGGCGCGTTATTTTCAAATCGAACCCACTGCGAGCTGGGATTTTCTGACGGCCGTCCAAGGCATCGGCATTGCCATACTGGCGACGCTTTTGTTCACGCTGCCGCCGCTGCTGGCCATCCGCCGCATTCGCCCGAACCTCATTCTGCGCCGCGAAATGGAGGGATCGAGATCGAGTTGGCGGGCTCGCTGGAGCGAGCAGCGCGCCTCCATACTGGCGGGCGTTTTCATCGTGATCGGCTTCGCCGGAATCGCGATGTCGTTCGCCACCGGCACGCGCGCCGACATGTGGAAGACCGGCGAATACTTCGCGGGCGCGCTGGGCGGCGGACTGGCCGCGCTGTCCGGCATCGCGTGGCTCATGCTGCGCGGGCTGAAATCGATGGGGCGCCGCAATTTTCCCACCGCCGTCCGGCACGGTATCGCGAATCTGTATCGCCCCGGAAATCAAGCGCAATCGGTCCTGGTGGCCCTCGGCATCGGCGTGATGTTCACGCTCACTGTGTATCTGATCGAGCACGGCGTCATCGCCGAAATGCATCGTACCGCGCCACCTGGCATGCCGAACATTTTCCTGATCGACATCGCGCCCAAGGATCGCGATGCCGTGGTCAATCTGGTGAAGCAGCAGCATGGTGTCGAAGGCGCGCCGGAACTGATCGGGACCGCGGCCGCCAAGCTAATCGATGTCGATGGCCGGGAGGTTATCCAAATGCCGCTGAAAGGCTGGGCTCGCCGTTTCCGCTCGGCGCGCCCGGTGACGTCGGAGGAAGCCATGTCGAGCGAAGTGCAGGTGGTCGATGGAAAGTGGCTGGGTGCTTCGAAGCCTTCCGGCGGCCCGCAACTGTGCGTGTCCGAGGAAGTCGCCAAGACGCTGGATATCCGCCCGGGAGCGATGCTGCACTGGTCCATCGCGGGCAAGGATCTGACATCGCGTGTGGCCTGCGTTCATCGCATCGACACGATTCACCTGGCCGGCCGCGTCGAATTCATCTTCAGCAAGGGCGCGCTGGATGGTTTCCCGCTCATCTACTACGGGAGCCTTCGGGCCGATCCCACCGCCGTCCCGGCGTTCCAAGAAGCTTTGTACCGCCGCTTTCCCACAGTCACGGTTGTGAACATGGCGGATGTGCTGCAAACCTTCCAGGGCGTCGTTGATCAAATCGCCACGGTGATCCGCTTCATATCGGCGTTCGCCATTCTGGCGGGAGCGATTATTCTCTCTTCGAGCGTGGCGGGCACTCGTTTCCGACGCATGCGCGAGGTGGTGATCTTGAAGACGCTGGGCGCCACGCGCTGGCGGGTCAGCCGGATTTTCTCGGTGGAGTTCTTGATTCTTGGCGCGGTGGCCGGAACCATGGGAGTCCTGTTGGCCAATGCGTTCGCAGGCCTGCTGCTCAAACGGATGCTGGACGCCCCAGTGTCCTTCTTTTGGCTTCCAAGCGTCCTTAGCATTGTTCTGACGGCGCTGATCGCTAATATCGCCGGATGGATGGCCAGCTTCCGCATCCTGGGCCAGAAGCCGCTCGAGATCCTGCGCGAAGAATAGCGCGGGTCACGGATTAATTCGCGGCGTCCAGGAGCGCGCGAAGCTGCGATGCCAGTTCTCCGACATTCGGCGGCTTGAAAATCGCGTCCGCTACTCCCGGAACCTTGCGAACTGAAAACCCTGGGCCGGTCACGTCGCGCCATCCCAACCTTGGATCGTCCAGAATCACGGTGCTGTGGTGTTGATCGCCCGCGAGAAAATGAACTACGTTGCAGCGGAGTTTGCCGGGCGCATATGCGCGGCCCGCTCTTTCGTTCCGAATGTCGATGGGTTCCCTCGGCTCGACTACCGCTTGCATTCCGGCCGCAACCAGAGCGCGCCGGGTCAACGCCTGTTTTTTCCGTCGGAACAAGCTCCGCCAAACATCGATGTGCGAGCGGATCTGGCCCCAATCCACATGGCCTTCCCGACGCACTAGAGCCGAGAGAAGCGCCGCCGATTGCCGAAAATACTTCCTCCAATGGCGCGCCACTTTGGGATATCCGGGAGTCGGGACCTCGAACAACGCGAGCAAAGCAACATCCTGGCCGTCGGCGACAAGCTGCCGCGCCACTTCAAAAGCAACGATTCCACCGTAGCAGTGCCCGCCCAAAAGATAAGGGCCTTCCGGACGCAGCGAACGGATCGACGCTCGGAAACGCTCCGCTTGCTCTTCGATGCTGTACACTCCGCGGTTCTCGATGCGGCGCGGGTCGCGAACAATGAAGAATGGTTGATCCTCGCCGAGTCCCTTGGCCAGATCCATAAAATAGTACGGGTTTTCGCAGGCGCCGGGAATGCAGAAGAAGGGAACGCGCGAGCCCCGCGGCTGGAGCGCGACCACGGGAGTGTTTTCGCGCCCGATCGGGGACCTGGTCATGATCCGCGCCAACGTTTCGATAGTGGGGCTCGAGAGGAACTCCGCCCGCTCTTCGAAAACCAGATCGATCTTCGCTTCCGCCAGCAACTGGGCCAATGCGAGCGAATCGCCGCCCAATTCAAAGAAATCGTCTCGGATGCCGGCGCGTTCGATTTTGAGAATCCGCTGCCAGATTCCGGCCAGCCCCGTCTCGGTTTCGTTCGCCGCGCCGGACACGTCCCGAACGGCATCCGTTCCCCGCTGAAACTGCTCGGCGAGCTCGGCCCGTGCCGGTTTGCCGGTGGGGCCTTTCGGAATCGCATCCATGAAAACGACGCGGCGCGGGACTTTGAAATCCGCGATCCGCTCCGCCGCGAACCTGCGCAGTTCCGGCTCGCTCGTCGCCATGCCCGGCCGCGCGACCACGGCCGCCGCGGCTTCTTCGCCAAGCGTCGCATGCGCAATGCCGAAAGCCGCCACCTCCGCAACCGCCGGATGCGCTCTCAGCGCGTCCTCGATTTCCCCGGGCAGAATTTTCTCTCCGCCGCGATTGATGATCTCCTTGAGCCGCCCGGTCACGAACAGAAAACCGTCCGAGTCCAGACGGCCCAGATCTCCCGTCCGGAACCAGTCGTCTCGAAAAGCAACGCGGTTCGCTTCGGGATTGTTCCGATACGAACTCATCACGGCGGCGCCTCGGACGACGATCTCACCCTCGCAGCCCGGCGCCAGGAGCTGACCGGTTTCGCTCATGATACCGATTTCCGACCCCGTGCTTCGGCCGGCCGATCCCGGCTTGCGCCGATTTGGAGGTGGCGCGCTGCTGGTGATCGCGCCCGCTTCCGTCATCCCGTATCCTTCCAGCACGGGAGCATGCAGCGCCCGCTCGATTTCCTCCCTCAAGGCAGACGGCAGCGAAGCGCCGATCGAACGGACGAAGCGCAACGGCGATCGTTCGAGAACCTCCGGCTGCGACTCGATCAAGGGCAGAATGGCATTATGCAAAGTCGGCCCCGCCGTGTACCAGGTGGGGCGATACCGTTCCAGCCAGCCCAGGAACGCGCTCGCATCGAAACCGGCGGTGCAGATGACGGTTCCGCCGGCCAGGAGCTGGGCCAACGAACTCAGCAATCCTTGCAGATGAAACAGCGGCATCATACTCAAGAAGCGATCCGTGGCAGTCAGATTCAGAATCCCGCGCGTGTTGGCCGCCATCGCGCGAAGGTTCGAATGCGTCAATGGAACGATTCGAGCCTTACCGGTAGTCGCTGACGTGTGTAGAAGCAACGCCACCTGCCCGCCATCGGCCTCTGGGACAAAGTCAGGGCACGCGGCGTCGCGCGAGACTTCCAGAACGATGATTCCGCGCTTCCGGGCAATGTCGGCAACTGGCGAAGAAACCGAGGGAGCGAAGATCACCGCGCGCGCTTCAAGATCGGCGAGCGCGGACTCGATCTCGGGCTCGCGCAGCGCCGGATTGACGACAGCGCAGCCGGCAACCGAAGCGATGCCAAGAAAGTTTGCAATCAAACCGGCGCCGTCCGGCATTACCAAGGCCACCACATCTTCGCGCGTTATTCCCGCAGCCGCCACCGCGCGCGCCGCCGCTTGGATTCGTTTCTGAAGCGCGGCGAATGTGAGACTCTCTCGGCCCGGCTCGATCAGAGCAGCCGCATCGGGAGTGGCGGCCCCGCGCAGCCGGAGTGCATCCAAGAGTTGCGTTTCTTCGCGGAGCGCTTCAAGTATTGCCGCAGCCATAAACGGGGAACTATCCCGATCCTAGTCCTTCCAAGCGCCGAGCAAACGCCGCAGAAGGAGCAGTTGGCCTAGGTGATACGCGTTGTGGTCGGCCACCAGCAACGCTTCGCGCAGGATGGTCTGGCCGTCCCCGTGCGGTATGCGGGCAAACAGATCCGTGTTCTTCGCGGCCACCTGCTTGGCCATCGACTTGAGATCCGCGCGGAAGCTTCGGATGCTGTTGGTCCAGGCCCCCGCGTTCGGCGGAGCTTCGGTTTTCGGCCAATACCCGGCGGGCCACGCCGGCGAAACATGCTTCGAGTTGCGGCTGAATTCCAAAATGTCCCATTGCGCGATGCGCATGTGTTCGAGCAGTTGCCAAGCGGTGTGCGGCGCGCCTTTCACTTTCTTGCCGCGCAGGTTGGCCGGAAGGTTCGCCACCGTCTTGTCAAAATCGGCGTGCGCGTGACCGCCGGTTAGCAGCTCGAGTACGTGTTGGCGAAGTGCGTCTGTTTCTTTCATGATCATCTCGGGTATCCCGGCGTGGCTTTGACTTCCGCGATCTGCTTGTCATGCCGCATGGTGTGCAGCGGGACGTAGATGAGCCATTGGTACGCGTTCAGAGTGCCGAAGACCGGGAAGGGATGCACGGCAGTGTGTTCCTTGATCGGAAGCTGAGTCTCGCCGGCAAACCTCACGATGTTCTCGCGCTGCATTTCGAAGCGAATCTTAACCTCTGCCTGAGTCAACTTGGCGGTCGGGACGATAGGCTCGGGGGCTTGCGCCTTGCCGAGACGCGGCGCCATGACGCGCTCTATGAATTCGGTTTTGCCCTTGGTCTGCTCCTCCCAATCCGGGTTTGCGGCGGAAGCCATGGCCCTTTGGACGAAATCGAAGAGAAAAGCCTCGGCCAGAACGATATGTTCGGCTGTCTCGCCCACCGACCAACGTTCGGGCGCCGGCTTCCACTTCCACTGCTCCTCGCTTACGCCGTCGATGGCGGCGAAAAACTCCTGCCGCGATTGCTGGAGCCAAT
>JBEKHQ010000205.1:0-5833 GCA_050012195.1 Bryobacteraceae bacterium
GTCAGATTCCAGAGAGCGAATCACAATCACGAAGAAGTTCATCTGGCAGCAGGCGGACCCGATACTGGAGGTACAGTTGTTCGATTCCGGCGCTCAGTTGCTGGTGCTCGGGACGAACAAGGCGGCGAGCTATCGCTGGATCGACGGAAAATGGGCGCCCGCTTCTACGGTGTCCCTTTCGACCGTGCGGCCACCGGCGCGGGATCCACGCGGCAGGATCGAAATGCTGGGCGGAACGTTCCGCGTGGACTTACCGGGCACGACTTGCAGCGGCGAACTCGCGCCCATTCTTAAAGTGGCCTGTTCGTCCGGAGACGGCGGGCTTCCAGTGAGCTGGATCGCGGATAGGAATCTGATGGCGTCTCCTGGAATTCGCGGGGCGTTCTACTCGGAAGCGGGCGGTTTGTTCGCGATGGCCGACGGCAAGATCGCGGATCGCGCGGGCCAGCCTCTTCGCGGCGCCGACGGCTGGGGCAGCGACATCGCGGGCGTCGCGAATCCCTGCGGATCGAGCGCCGATACCGTGATCGTCGATGGCGCGGGAGACGATCCGTCGCGCGATCAGATTCAGGTTCACGTAATCGCGGACGGAGAGGCCGCGCCCGCAAGCGAGCCTATGACTTTGCCGGGGCCGGTGACCGCGCTTTGGTCATCCGAAACCGCAGGCCAGACTACGCTGGTGATTCGAAATCCTAAGACGGGAGAGTATGAGGCGTACCGCCTGGGCCTGGCTTGCGCTGAGTAGTCTCCTGCCGGCTTCGGCGCGAGCAGCCACGCGCCCGCATTACGGCGGCACTCTCGCGGTTGAACTTTCAACGGCGTTTAGCACGCTGGATTCCACCGATTTCCCGGCAGGGATCGCGCAGCCGATCGCGGAGACCCTGCTTAGGCTGAACTCGCAGGGCGAAGTGGAGCCGTGGTTGGCGGTGGCGTGGCAGGCTGACGCGGATCGAAAACGCTGGAGATTCTCTCTGCGGCCGAAGGTCACGTTTCACGACGGGGAGCCGCTCACCGGCCCCAGCGCGGCTCCTCTGTTGCTGGCCCCGTTGAAGAAAACATATCCCGATGTCGCGATTACAGCGGGTGGTCAGGCGCTGGTCATTCGATCGGACCGCGCCATGCCTGATTTGTTGAGCGATCTGGCGAATGCACGGACGGCGATTATACGTCGGAGCGAGAGCAATCCCAGCATCGGCACCGGGCCCTTCCGCGTCACGGGCTGGGAACCCGGCCGCAAACTGAACCTAACGGCGTTCGACGACTATTGGGGAGGACGTCCATTTCTCGACGCGGTGGCGATCAACATGGCCTCCACGCGCGCCAATGGCGACGTGTTCGATGTTCCGTTCAGCGCGACGCGGAGAATATTGGCCGAGCGAACGCGCTTATGGTCGTCGCCGGTCGAGGAACTGGTCGCGCTAGTCGGAACCGGCATGCAGCCCGCGGCGCTGAAAGCCATTGCGCTCGCGATCGACCGGGAACCGCTCGTCAATGTCCTTACGCAACGGCGAGGAGAAGCGGCGTTCGGACTTCTTCCCGAGTGGTTGAGCGGGTACGCGTTCCTGTTTCGAACGGCTCCCGATGCCGGGCGGGCTCGGCAATCCGCTGCGTTGTTACGCTTGGGGACGCTCACGTTGAGCTATGCGGCGAGCGATTCGTTTGCGCGCGCGGCGGCCGAGCGAATTTCGCTCAATACGCGCGATGCCGGCATCAACCTGCAACCGACGCCCAACGCCAATGGTAATCTCCGACTGGCGCGGTGGCGAGTGGAATCGGCCAATGTGGCGGTCGAGTTGCAGCGGCTAGCAGGGCTGCTCGGCGTGTCGGAAACGCCGGCCTTGGATGCCGCGAATCCAACGGCGCTGTACGAGGCCGAGCGCGCGCTCCTTGAAACGCAACGCGTGATTCCTCTGGTTTATCTACCGGTGATCTATGGAATGTCGCCCCGAGTGCATGGAAGCGATGCCGGTTTTGCACTGCGGTTGGAAAGCTTGTGGGTGGACCCGTGAGTTTCCGGGTCAAGGTTTTTCTCAGCATCACCGCGAGCGTAGCAATAGCGGTGTGGCTGGTCGCCTGGATCGTGTCAACGCTGGTAACGCGCTCGTTCGAGCGCCAAGACACACAGCGAACGCAGACGCTGGTGGCGCAATTCCATCGCGAATTCGAGCGGCGCGGCGTCGAGGTCGCCCGCCGCATCGAGGCTGTCGCGAACTCGGACGGCGTTCAGCAGATCGCGGTGAACCTCAACACCCCGCGATTCGACACGTCGCGATATTTCGACCAGGCGCAGGCGCTGGCGCGGGAGCAGTCGCTCGATTTTCTCGAAATCGTCGGGCCGGATGGCCGCATTATCAGTTCGGCTGAGTGGCCGGCGCGGTTCGGTTACCAGGAAAGCTGGCTGACGCCGGCTGTGGATTGGAAAGGGCAAGGCGTTTTCTTGAAACGCATCGAACTCGCCGACGGCTCGGCGCTGGGCTTGATTACCGTGCGGAGCGTGAAGGCGGGCGACGGGGCGCTGTACGTTGCCGGAGGCCAGCGACTGGATCAAGAATTTCTCGCGACGCTGCCGATACCCGATGGAATACACGTCCGGCTCGACACCGACTTCGAAGAGTCGACGTCTCCGCTGGTCCAGGAGGTCCGGCGCCAACCGCGGGAATTGGCGCGCACGAGCGCCGATGCAACGCTCACTGCAATTCCGCTGGTGGGAAGGGACCATCAGTTGCTCGCAATTCTGCTGGTGGAGAATTCGCGAGCGGAGCTGGCCAGCCTGAGGTCCTATATACAGGCGACTGCCTGGGCGGTGGGCGGCGCCGGCGTCTTGCTGGGCTTGCTGCTCAGCTTGTGGACGGCCTCTCGTATTACCAGGCCGCTGCGTGAACTGACCGCGAGCGTCCGGCAAGTGGCCGGCGGCCAGTGGGACACGCGCGCGTCGATCGAGTCCAACGATGAAGTGGGCCAGCTTGCGCGCGACTTCAACCAGATGACTGAGCAGCTTGCCGAGCAGCGCGACCGGATGATTCAGGCGGAGCGCGTCGCGGCGTGGCGCGAACTGGCCCGGCGGCTGGCTCACGAGTTGAAGAATCCACTGTTTCCACTGCAAATCACAGTCGAAAACATGCAGCGCGCCCGTCAAACAACTCCTGAGCAGTTTGACGAAGTGTTTCGCGAAAGCACCACCACTCTTTTATCCGAGTTGGGCAATCTCAAGGCCATCATCGGGCGCTTCAGCGATTTCGCCAAGATGCCGGCGCCGGAGCTCGAGCCGATCGATCTCAATCAGATCGTTCGGGATGTGGTGCAGCTCTTTGGCGCCCAGATGCATGCCGACGGACGGTCGCCGATTGAAGCGAACCTGCTTTTGAATGCTCATCTCCCGCCCGTACCTGCCGATCCGGAGCAGATTCGTCGCGCGCTCAGCAACCTGATTTTGAACGCGCTGGACGCCATGCCCCAGGGCGGGACACTCTCCATCTCCACCGACAGCCTGGATCGAAAGGTGTCGCTCGAGATTTCAGACTCGGGCGAAGGGCTGACCGAGGAAGAGTGCGACCGGCTATTCACGCCCTACTACACCACCAAGCAGCACGGCACGGGGCTCGGGCTGGCCATCGTGCAGTCTGTGGTGAGCGATCATAAAGGCACCATCACCGTGCATAGTCAGCCTGGCAAGGGAACCACGTTTCGAATCGAGTTGACGATATGAGCAAGCTGTTGATCGTGGACGACGACGCGAACACGCTGGCGTCGCTGGCTCGCGCGTTTCGACTGGCGGGACACGAAGCGGTGGTATGCGATCAGGCCGATCGCGCGCTGGATCTGGCGAAATCGCAACGGTTCGACATGATTCTGTCCGACGTCGTCATGCCGGGCAAGGATGGGCTAACGTTATTGGCCGATTTGAAAACGGCGGGCGTGCAGACGCCAGTAGTGATGGTGTCGGGACAGGCCAATATCGAAATGGCGGTTCGCGCCACGCGCTTGGGCGCCGTGGATTTTCTCGAGAAGCCGCTATCCACTGATAAGCTACTGATGACGGTGGAGAATACGGTGAAGCTGGCGCGGCTGGAAGACGAGAACCGCCGGCTAAAACAACGAGCGGGCCGCCGCGAACTGGTCTGGAAATCGGCAAGCATGCAAAGCGTGATGGCGAAAGTGGATCGCGTGGCGGCCAGCGAGACGCGCGTTTGTATCCTGGGCGAAACCGGGACCGGAAAGGAACTGGTGGCGCATACGCTGCATGACAAAAGTCCGCGCCGCGCCGGTCCGTTCATCACGCTCAACTGCGCCGCGGTTCCGGCCGAGCTGATCGAATCCGAACTGTTCGGACATGAAAAGGGCGCGTTCACCGGCGCCACTGGGCGGCATCTGGGCAAATTCGAGCAGGCTCACGGCGGCACGCTGTTTCTGGATGAGATCGGAGACATGCCGGCGTTGATGCAGGCGAAATTGCTGCGCGTGCTGGAGCAGAAGGAAGTGGAACGGATCGGCGGTGATCGAACCATCGAGGTGGACGTGCGCGTCCTGGTGGCGACGCATCGCAATCTGGAAGAACTGGTTCGCAAGAACGAGTTTCGTCAGGATCTGTATCACCGGATCTTCGTCTTTCCCATTTCCCTGCCCCCGCTGCGCGACCGCGCGGACGACATCCCGCTGCTGGTGGACTTCTTCGCGGCCAGCGTTGCCGAGCAAAACGATTGGCCCAAGCGCGAGATCACGGCCGACGCTTATGCCGAGCTCGAACGCTACTCCTGGCCGGGGAACGTACGGGAACTGCGCAACGTCGTCGAACGGCTGCTACTGTTGGCTGAGGATCGCGTGGATCGCCGGACGGTTCGGCTGGCGCTGCCGGACGAACCCGGCGCGATGCTCACCGGCGCCGGGACTTTGTCGGAGCGAATGGATAGGCACGAGCGCGAAGTGATCGCCGAGGAGCTGAAGAAGCATAACTACAAGATGACCGATACCGCCCGCGCGCTGGGCCTGGAGCGCAGCCATCTTTACAAGAAGTGCCAGCAATTGGGTATCGAGCACAAGTCGGCCTGAGGACATCGTTACGGTCGTTCTATGATTAGACATCTATGAGAATTGGCGTATTCACGGTTCTGTTGAGACAATTCCCGATCGAGAAGGTTCTCGAAAAATTGAAGACGCTCGACATCCGGACGGTGGAGTTGGGGACCGGGAACTATAGTTCCGGCGTGCACTGTCCACTCGAGATATTAAACGACCGCGCTCGCCTCAAAGAGTTCAAGCAGAAACTGGACGACCACGGGTTTTCCATCAGCGCGCTCAGTTGTCACGGTAATCCATTGCATCCCAATCCAGCGGTGGCGAAAGCCAATCGGGAGGTCAGCCAGAGGACCGTCCGCCTGGCGGAAAAGCTGGGGGTATCGGTGGTGATCGATTTTTCCGGATGCCCCGGCGACAGCGACAAGGCCAAATATCCGAACTGGGTTGCGACACCCTGGCCTCCGGAATACCTGGACCTGCTCGCGTGGCAATGGGACAAGAAGGTTGCGCCGTATTGGATCAAGCATGCTCAATTCGCCAAGGACCATGGCGTGAAGATCGCCATCGAGATGCATCCCGGTTTCGTCGTGTACAGCCCGGAAACGATGTTGAAGCTGCGCGCTATCGCAGGGAACACTATCGGCTGCAACTACGATCCGAGCCACATGTTCTGGCAAGCCATCGACCCGATCAAGGCTATTCGCGTTCTGGGCGATTCCATCTTTCACGTACACGCGAAGGACACGCAAATCTACGATTACAATCTTCCGAAGAGCGGCGTGCTGGACACCAAGAAATACACGGACGAGCGGAATCGCGC
>JBEKHQ010000206.1:0-5832 GCA_050012195.1 Bryobacteraceae bacterium
TGTCTTGGCTCCTATGCTGGCGGGCGCGGGCGACGGGCTTCCCGTGAGCGCGCTACCGGTGGATGGGACCTATCCCACCGGCACGTCGCAATGGGAAAAACGCAATCTCGCGCAGGAAATCCCCGTGTGGGAGAGCGGGCTATGTATTCAATGCGGCAAATGCGTCATGGTATGCCCGCACGCCGTGATCCGCTCCAAGATTTTCGAGCCGGAACTGACTGCTTCCGCGCCCGACACCTTCAAATCCGCTCCGGCGCGCTGGAGGGATCGCGAGCACTTGCGCTATGTGTTGCAGGTTTCGCCGGAAGACTGCACCGGCTGCGGTCTCTGCGTGCAGGTCTGCCCCGCCAAGAGTAAGAGCGAAGTGAAGACCAAGGCCATTAACATGGCGCCGCAAGCCCCGGTTCGAGAGCAGGAGCAGCGCAACTGGGACTTCTTTTTGGAACTCCCTGAATTTGATCGAAGCGCACTCGCGCTGCACAATGTGAAGGACGTGCAACTGCTTCAGCCCTTGTTCGAATTCCCAGGCGCCTGCGCGGGCTGCGGCGAAACGCCTTATATCAAGCTCCTCACGCAACTGTTCGGCGACCGCACGGTCATCGCGAACGCCACCGGCTGCTCGTCGATTTACGGCGGCAACCTGCCCACCACGCCGTACACGGTGAACCACGCCGGACGCGGTCCGGCTTGGTCGAATTCGCTGTTCGAAGATAATGCCGAATTTGGATTGGGGATGCGCGTCGCGCTCGACAAGCAGTCGCAGTACGCTGCCGAGCTGCTCCAGAAACTGGCGCCCGCGGTTGGGCCGGAACTCGCGGCGGCGATTCTTCACGCCGATCAATCCACCGAGGCAGGCATCCAGGAACAACGCGGCCGCATCGCGCAGCTCAACCAAAAGCTCGCGGAGTCGAGCGGTCCCGAGGTCTGCGATTCCCAGCTCCGAGATTTAAGTTCCATCACGAGCGCGCTGGTGCGCAAGAGCGTGTGGATATTAGGCGGCGACGGCTGGGCGTACGATATCGGCTACGGAGGCCTGGATCACGTCTTCGCTTCCGGCCGCAACGTGAAGATACTGGTGCTCGACACTGAGGTCTATTCCAACACCGGCGGTCAGGCGTCAAAAGCCACGCCGCGCGGGGCGGTTGCGAAGTTCGCCTCGGGCGGAAAGCAGTCGGCGAAGAAGGACCTCGCCATGATGGCGATGACCTACGGCACCGTCTACGTGGCGCACATCGCCTTGGGCGCAAACGATACGCAGACCGTCAAAGCATTCCTCGAAGCGGACGCTTACGACGGTCCGGCGCTGATCATTGCCTATAGCCACTGCATTGCTCATGGCTACGACTTGATCCACGGTCTCGATCAGCAGAAGGCCGCGGTGCAATCGGCGTACTGGCCGCTGTTCCGCTACAACCCCGAGCTGGCTGTGGGCGGCAAGAACCCATTCCAATTGGATTCGCGCGCACCGGCGCTCCCGCTGGAAAAATACATCTATAACGAGGGACGCTACTCCATGCTGGTGCGCAGTTCCCCGGAAACCGCGGCGATCCTGCTGAGCGAAGCCCAAGCGGATGTGAATCTACGTTGGAAGCTGTACGAGCATTGGGCCAACTTGTCTTACTCGAATGGAGGAGCGCACGCATGATCGACCTGTCCACCACCTACCTCGGATTGCCGTTGCGGAGCCCGCTGGTGGCTTCGGCGTCGCCGCTATCGAAAGACTTGGAGAATTTGCAGCGCTTGGAAGAGGCCGGCGCCGGCGCGGTGGTGTTCCATTCCTTGTTCGAGGAACAAATCACCGCCGAAGCGCAGTCGCTCGACAACTTCTTGAATCAAGGCGCGGACAGTTTCGCCGAAGCGTCCAGCTATTTTCCCGATTTGCCATCCTATAGCATGGGACCCGACGCTTATCTCGAACACATTCGCCGCGCCAAGAAGATGCTGCGAATACCCGTGATCGGGAGCCTCAACGGCGTATCGAGCGGCGGCTGGATCCGCTATGCGCGCGAAATCCAAGATGCGGGCGCCGACGCGCTCGAGCTCAACATTTACTTTCTCCCCACCACGCTGGAAGTCGACGGGCGAGCTACCGAAGATGGCTATTGCCGGCTGCTGGAAGATATCAAACGAAAGCTCACCATTCCAGTTGCCGTCAAGCTATCGCCCTACTTCACTTCTATGGTCAACATGGCATTTCGGCTTTACCGCTCGGGCGCCGACGCTCTGGTCTTGTTCAACCGTTTCTACCAGCCGGATTTCGATCTGGAAACGCTGGAAGTGACGTCGAACCTCACTCTGAGCACATCCGACGAGCTTCGCCTGCGCTTGCACTGGGTGGCTCTGCTGGCCGGGCGCATCAAGGCTGACCTCGCCATCACCGGCGGCGTTCACACGGCAGAAGACGTCGTCAAAGGCATCATGGCCGGCGCGCAAGTAACCATGCTGACTTCGGCGCTCCTCCGGAACGGCATCGATTATCTGCGCGATCTGGAAACCAAAGTGGTGGATTGGATGGAACTGCACGAATACGAGTCCGTCGGCCAGATGCGCGGCTCCATGCGCGCCACTGCGGTTGAGGATCCGGCGGCGTTCGAGCGTGCTAACTACCTCAAGGTCCTCGGCAGCTATACGCTCTCGCGTTGAAGTCTGCGTAATATGCCCCACCCGTGAGCGATTACACACCGGCCGGTTAATCGCCTAACCTGCTAGAAACATTAAAGTTGTGAGTGGCCCAGCAACGGCGTACGGATTGCATCACCCCAGACCGGAGATTTTACTACACCATGTCAACACGACTTCTCAAGATCGGACTTCCCGCCGCGATCCTCGTCGCCGGCTTCCTGGTAACGGTACCCGCTTCCTTCGGGAAAGTGGAATACAGCAAGAAAGAGGGGAAAAACTGTGCTTTCTGCCACGTCGCTGCGGGCAAGAAAGAGCTGAACGACGTCGGCAAGTGTTATGCGGAACACGATCACTCGCTGACGGCCTGCGCGCCGAAGAGCTAGGTTCGCTGGATTCCGAATGTTGAATGGCAAAGGTATTCAAGGAGGCCAAGCACCATGTTTACACTTTGGATTGTCTGGACGGTTTTAACTCTGTTCGTTATCTCACTGGCGGTTATCAGAAAAGTCAGGGCTCGGAATGAAGCCGATCTCCTGCACCTATCCGACGCTGAAAGTGCGGCGATCCCTCGCCAGTTCGCACTCGCCAACACGCTCGAAAAGATCGATCATTGGGGCAAACTTCTGACAGCGATCGACGTTGCGTTCGGCGTGGTTCTGGTGGCCGTAATGCTGTACACCACCTGGCAGCACAGCCTCGCGCTCGAAAAGTAAACCCGCGTTCATCGAATCGATATTCGCGCCCGGCGGGATGACGCGCCTGCCGGGCGTCCCGCCTCTTCGGTTCGACCGCAGTTCTAGTGCGCTGCGGCGGCGCTGGAGTCAACCGGTTTGCCGCGTTTTAGAAACAGCATTACGGGGATCATCGCGACGCACACCCAGCACAGCATACGGAAAACGTCGAGATACGCCAGCATAGCCGACTGCCGCACCAGTTCCCCGTACACGATTCCGTTGGCCTGCTGCGCCGCCAGCATCGTGTTCGAACCGCCGGATTGGAGCGCTGTCTGTAAATGAGCGAGCCGCGCGGTATAGGCCGGATCGAGAGGCGTCAGGTGTCCTGCCAGCGTGTTTTGATGGGCCTGCGCGAGCCGCGATTGCAGCGTCGTAACCGACGAGATGCCGACGCTTCCTCCGATGTTGCGCGTCAAGTTGATCAATCCCGTGGCGCTGCTGGTTCGCTCGCGCGGCACATGCGAGAACGCCGTCACGTTCACCGGCACGAAGAAGAACGCCAGGCCGCCCCGCGATATCGACCATATAAAAACAAAAGTCCAGAATCCCGTTTGGATGCTCAGCGTGGAAAGCTCGTACATGCCGACCGCCAGCACCGTCAACCCGGTCACCACCAGCCAGCGCGGCTCCACTTTCGTCACCAACCTCCCCACAATCGGCATCAGGCACAACGTAATGATTCCGCCCGGCGACAATACCAGCCCGGCCCACTCCGCCGTATATCCCATCAAACTCTGAACCAGCACGGGCAACAGAACGGTGGTGCCGTACAGAACCAGGCCCAGCGCGAACATCATAAAGGTCGCGATGGCGAAGTTGAGATTCTTGAAGAGCCGCAGATCGATCATCGGCTCTTTCTGGCGCAATTCCCAGAACACGGCGCCGATCAGCCCAACCACGCCCAGCACCGCGCACGTCACGATAAAATGCGAGCTGAACCAATCGTCCCGCTCGCCCTTGTCGAGCACTACCTGCCCGAATCCGAGACCCACGCTGATCAGTCCCAGCCCGATGAAGTCGATCTTCAGCCCCTGCTTCAAAGTCTTGCGGATCAGGTAGGGCGGATCTTCGATCAGCGCGGAAGTCATGAGCATGGAAAGAATCCCGATGGGAACGTTGATGAAGAAAATCCAGCGCCACGAAAAGTTATCGGTGATCCAGCCGCCCAGGGTCGGCCCGATAATCGGCGCGAACACAACGCCCATTCCGTAAACGGCCATCGCCATGCCTTGCTGCTTTTGGGAGAAACTTTCAACCAGAATGGCCTGAGAAGTGGGCTGCAATCCGCCGCCTCCCGCGCCTTGCATCACGCGAAAAAGAATCAGAAGCGGGAGACTGGGCGCCAGGCCGCACAGCAGCGAACTGATGGTGAAAATCGCGACGCACGTGATGTAGAATCGCTTGCGCCCGAACCACATGTGCAACCAGCCTGTTAAAGGCAGCACGATGGCGTTCGAGATCAGGTAAGACGTGAGGACCCAAGTGCTCTCGTCGATGCTGGCCGAAAGGTTGCCGGCGATGTGCGGCAGCGACACGTTGGCGATGCTGGTGTCGAGCACCTCCATGAAAGTGGCCAGCATCACCGTCACCGCGATCAGAGGTGGCGGCGTGGAGGGGCGCCAGGCGTGGGATGCGACCGTTGCGGCGCGCGCGTCCGCCACCTATCTAACGTCCTCCGATCGGTGCCTCGCTTCCGCGATGGCGCTGACTTCTGGTTCCACCGTAAGGGTGCGGAACATTTGTTTCATTTTGCCATAAGCCGGCGAAACCGCCGCTCAGTGCGTCATCGCGTACGTTATGTAATTCACTCCGATCCGAATTCCGAGCGCGGAGAACATTTCGGGATACTTGGGATTGTCCGCGTGCTCCCAAGAGTCGCCGAGGTCCATGTCGTGACAGATGGCCACCATCAACCGGCCTTTGTCGTCGTAGATCCCGCGCCAGTGTGCGTCATAGCCGTCCTTTTCCGCCCTGCGATGCGTATAGACGAACTGCTCGCCCGGCACCTGGTAGCGGTCGTCCAGATCGAAAATGGTATGGAAGATCGGATCTGCATCGTCGATATCGACGATCTGACGATCTGGAAAGACGCGGTCCATGCTGGCTATGAAGATGGCCCACTCTTCGGTGCCGTGAAAGTCGTCGCACATGAAGAATCCGCCGCGCAGCAGAAAATCCCGGAGCTTGGCGGCCTGCCTGTCGGTAAGATCCCAATGGCCCACCTCCACGCCATACAGCCACGGCCAGTTGCACACGTCGTCGCCGTCATCCAAATTTACGGGCTGCTCGATGGATCGCGTCTGGATGCGCGTCAGCCGCCGCACGGCTTCCTACAGATGCCGATCGGAACGCGGATAGTCGATAGTCCAGTTGGCCGTCGCCATAAATCCAGTTCGTGAAGGGCCGGTCGTAGATGCGGCGCGAGGAAGGGTACATTAATCGGGCGAAGGTCCACTCGCCGGGAACTCGCCAATCC
>JBEKHQ010000207.1:0-5822 GCA_050012195.1 Bryobacteraceae bacterium
CCCGCGGTGGCCGAGCCGTTCTTCTTGGGCTACAACGCCAGAATCACGTTCACGCCGGTGATGAACGCCCAGGATCTGGCCAAGGCCGCTCCCGCCATTGAGAAGGCCGCCAAGGCGCACGGCAAGGGCGCATCCGTGTGACTTGCCGGCATTGATGAACGAACGGGAATGAATCCAGCATGCAGCGCGGATCAGTTGCGGCAATTGCTGAACGACGTCGCTTTCACCAGGAACTTTGGGTTCGTTCTGCGCGAGATCGCGGAAGGCGAATGCAGCATGGATGTGCCTTTTCAAGAGGCCTTTGAGCGACCGGGGGGCATCGTGAGCGGGCAGGTGTTCATGGCGGCCGCCGACGTCGCGATGTGGCTGGCCATTAAAACGAAGCTAGGGTTGGATGACGCCTCGGTGACGGCGGAAATGAAGACGAACTTCCTGGCCGGCGCGAAGCGGGCGGGGTTTCGGTGCAATGCGAAGGTACTGAAGGTTGGTCGCCGCTTGATCTTCGGCGTGGCGGAATGCGTGGACGGAAACGGAAAGCTGCTCACGCATCACACGGTAACGTATATACGAGCCGAATCGGCGCCGGCTGTTCCTGAAGAGAGGTGAAGAATGTCGCGACGCGTTTGCCTCACGGTGATCGCTTTTGTCTGGAGCGTCTCGCGCGCTCTCGCTCAATCGAGCGCCGGAGAGTGGCCGGCCTACGCGGGCGATCTTCGCAATTTTCATTACTCGGCGCTCGATCGGATCAATGCGAGCAACTTCGGCCAGCTCGAAATCGCCTGGCGCTTTAAGACCGCGAGCCTCGGCAATCGCCCCGAATATAAGCTGGAGGGAACGCCGCTGATGGCGCACGGCATCGTGTATGCCACTGCGGGATCGCGACGCGCCGCCATCGCGCTCGATGCCGCCACAGGCGAGCTGCTGTGGGTGCATGGCGAACACGAAGGCGCGCGCGGGGCCGCTTCTCCTCGTCAACTTTCGGGGCGCGGGCTCTCCTATTGGACCGACGGCGCCGAAGAACGAATTCTGTATGTGTCACCCGGCTATCGCCTGATTTGCCTGGACGCCAAGACCGGATTGCTTGTTCCGTCTTTCGGCGACCACGGCGCGGTCGACATGAAGAAGCTCGCGGTATTCGGAACGGGTCAGCCGATCGATCTGGTCAATGGCGAGATCGGATTGCATGCCACTCCGGCAATCACAAAGAGCGGCGTCGTCCTGGTGGGATCGGCATTCCGCGAAGGGGGAACGCCCAAGACTCACAACAATACCAAGGGGATGGTGCTCGCGTTCGACGTGCGCACCGGCAAGAAGCTTTGGCAGTTTAATACCATTCCGCGGCCGGGCGAGTTCGGCAATGAAACCTGGCTGAAGGAATCGTGGGCCACCAACGGCAACACCGGAGTGTGGAGTCAGATGGCAGTGGATGAAGAGCTCGGCTTGGCGTACCTTCCGGTGGAAACGCCCAGTTCCGATTTCTACGGCGGTCACAGGCCGGGCGACAATCTTTTCGCCGATAGCCTGGTCTGCGTGGATTTGAAAACCGGCCGGCGCAAGTGGCATTTCCAGTTGGTGCACCATTCCGTCTGGAACATGGACATCGCGGCCGCGCCTGTGCTCGCCGACATCACCGTGAACGGAAGGCCGGTGAAGGCGGTGCTGGAGTCGAGCAAGCAAGCTTTTCTCTACGCGTTCGATCGCGTGACCGGCCAGCCCATCTGGCCCATCGAAGAGCGCCCGGTGGAAAAAGGCGACGTGCCCGGCGAATGGTACTCGCCGACGCAACCCTTTCCCACTAAACCGCCGGCGTTCGATTATCAAGGCGTGACCATCGACAACCTGATCGATTTCACGCCCGAACTCCGCGCGGAAGCGTTGAAGATCGTCTCGAAATATAAACTCGGGCCGGTGTTCACGCCGCCGGTGGTGAGCAAGATCAATGGCCCGCTCGCGGCGTTCCGGTCGTCCGGCGGAATGAATTGGCCCGGATTCTCGTTCGATCCGGAGACGCACATCGCTTACATACCGTCGTTCGTTTCGTTTCCGCCGGTGGGGCTGCTGCCTCCACCGAGCAAGGAATTTTCGGATATCGATTACGTCGAGGGATTCGCGGGAACCGGCGTGCGCTACGTATCCGGGCCGGGCGAAAACGTCGGGGCCGACGCGCCGCTTCCCAAGCGTTCCGGCGGACCCGGTGGCGCGGGTGCGCAAAGCGAGGGCGGCGTGGGTCGAGGACTGGCTTTGACTCCACAAGGGTTGCCGTTACTGAAACCGCCGTACGGGCGCATCACGGCGATCAACATGGACAAGGGCGAGTTCGTCTGGCAAATCGCGCACGGCGAGACGCCCGACTATATTCGCAATCATCCCGCGCTCAAAGGCTTGAACATCCCGCGTACGGGCCAGGCCGGTTACGTTGGATTGCTGGTGACCAAGACGCTGCTCATCGCGGCCGAACCGCAAGCGACCACGATCGGCGATCGTCCGCGCGGCGCGATGTTGCGCGCCTACGACAAGGCGTCGGGAAAGGAACTCGGCGCGGTTTGGATGCCCGCGCCCGCAAGCGGCACGCCCATGACGTACTTGCTGAACGGCCGGCAATATATCATTGTTCCCGTCAGCGGCGGCAACTATTCGGGAGAATACCTGGCGTTCGCGTTGCCGGAATGATGCTGCAGGAGGCTGCTGAAAAACTCCTGTGAGAGCCTTGAGGGAGACAAGCTAAAGCATGTCCCACATACCCGGTCAACTTACACGTCCAGTAGGGCATGCTTCAGCTTGCCAAGCGAGTTTTTCAGCAGCCTCCAGAGGAGAAAGCAAATGAAACGTAATCTCTACGTCGGCGCGGGATTCGCCGCGGCGCTGTTAATGCTCGGCGTTGCATCCACGATGCTCGAGAAGAGAGCCGTGGTCCACGCGGCCGGCACGCAGGCGCCGCGCTTTGAAGTGGACCCGTTGTGGCCCAAGCCGCTTCCCAATCATTGGATTCTCGGCCAAACCATCGGCGTCTCCGTGGATGCGAACGATCACATCTGGATTATTCATCGCGGCGGCTCGCTCGAACCCGGCGAGCAACACGCCACCACGAACCCTCCCATCGCGCAATGTTGCGCGCCCGCGCCGCCAGTGCTCGAGTTCGACGAAGCGGGGAATTTGATTGGACATTGGGGCGGTCCCGGCCCCGGCTACGATTGGCCGGATTCGAATCACGGAATCACGGTGGATTACAAAGGCAATGTTTGGATCGGCGGCAACGGGCGCGGCAACAGCGGAGGACGTGGCGCAATCGGCGGGTCGGATGAGCCGGAGCCCAATGCCGGCCAACCTGGAGCGGGCGGCCGCGCCGGCAGAGCGGGACGCGGCGGCTTCGCCAGCTTCAACGACAACATGATTCTCAAGTTCACGCAAGACGGGAAATTTCTGATGCAGATCGGCAAGCCCAGCCATAGCAAGGGCAGCAACGATCCCGAGAATCTGCGGCTGCCGGCCAAGATCTTCGTCGATCCCAAGGCCAATGAAGCCTACATCGCGGACGGTTACGGCAACCATCGAGTGGTGGTGTTCGACGCCGACACAGGCGCGTATAAGCGGCACTGGGGCGCCTATGGCAACAAACCCGACGACGCCGATATCGGCCGCTACAATCCCAACGATCCGCCCGCGCAGCAGTTTCGCAATCCGGTGCATTGCGCCGAACTCTCGCGCGACAATTTGTTGTACGTCTGCGATCGGGTCAACGACCGGATTCAGGTGTTCCATCCCGACGGCACGTTCGTTAAGGAAGTATTCATCAACAAAGAAACGCTCGGATCGGGCTCCGTTTGGGATATTGCGTTTTCCAAGGACGCCGGGCAGAAGTACATCTATCTTGCCGACGGCGAGAACGATCGCGTGCACATCCTGGATCGTGTATCGCTGGCGGTGTTGACAACCTTCGGCGAGGGCGGCCGGCAGCCCGGCGAATTCTATGGCGTGCACAGCATCGCGACCGATTCGAAGGGCAACATTTTCACTACGGAGACCTATCGCGGGCAGCGCGTCCAGAAGTTCATCTACAAGGGACTGGCCGCAGTCACCAAACCGGATCAGGGCGTGGTGTGGCCGAGATCCGGTTCCAAATAGGAGAGCGTCATGCGATATTTATTTGCGTTGAGCCTGTTCCCGTTCGCGCTTTGCGCGCAGGAACCGACTTGTCATCAATGTCCGGCCACTTACGTCGACGCGGGCGAATTGCAGGCCTACGCAAAGCGCGCCATGGACAATCATCTAACCGACCAGCAGGTTCGATCGGTAGACTTAGGAAAATCCCAACTGGGCGTGGGCATCGTTTTCCGCGGGAAGTTGGACCAGCCGGCGAAGAACTCCGTCGCCGAGCACGATTACATCAGCGAGCTGTATCACGTCATCGAAGGAAGCGCGACGCTGGTCACCGGCCCTGATCTCGTGGATGCCAAACAGCGCCCGAATAGCATGCAGACGGTGCGCGAGTTCAACGGCCCCGGGAAAAACGCGGCTTCGATTACGAACGGCGTCACTCATCATCTGAAGCCTGGCGACGTGATCATCATCCCCGCCGGTACGGGACACTTGTTCACCCACATCGACGATCACATTCTTTATCTGATGGTGCGGATCGATCCCGACAAGGTGGTGCCGCTTAAGGACGAAGCAGCATCGAAGGCCTATCTCGCGAGTCCTGCGCGGAAAGCGGATCAGTGAATGCTTCGCTTCGCCCTGTAAACGCACAATCCCAGCAGACCCATCATGCACACGGCCACGCCGGACGGTTCCGGAACCGCTGAAGTGCTGCTGCTGCAACTGGAACTGGTCAGGCACAGGTCGTCGAGGCTGAAATCGTTGCCGGCCGAGTAGGGGCTCGTGTTGAAGTCTTGAATCGCGAGAGTAATAGCTGCGGAAGACGTGGGCGTATATGTGAAGGTCCACAGGTCCCAATCTCCAGGGGCGTCGGGCACGGTGTAGGAAGTCCCCACCATGCTCCCATTCACCAAAAGCTCAAGAATGGCCGGGTTGCCGCTGTAGACAGTGGGGTCAGCGTCGGCCACATAAGCATCAAAGGTGTACGGTGTGCCTGCAACGACGTTTATACTCTCACTCCAGACGCTGGTGCCGGAGCCCAGGCCATCGGCGCACAACATATAGCCGCCCGGATTGTCATAGGCCGTGTAGGATTGGTAGCCGTTCGTAAATCCCGTGCTCGGATTGGTTGTCAAGCCGTAATCGCCGGGACCTGTGTAGACCATCCCGTTCGACGCCACATATGTGTAGCCGGAGCTGAAATCGGTGTCACCCAGCGAGAAATTCCCGTTGAGGATCAAGTTGTCGGCTGCGGCGAACCCGGCCAATGCTACTAGCGTAGCGAAAGCTCTTACTAGAAACATGATCTCCTCCAATTGCGCTGTTCAGCCCATAGCGCGGCAAACGGGACTGAAAAGGCTCATCCAGAACGAGGTTTTTGTACTAGTACGCAGCTCCGGCAGGGGCTTGCTTTTCAGAAGGATGCATTACACTATATGAAATGCTCCCGCCTAAGGACGTAGCCGCGGCTTCCGGGCGTAGCCACGAAAAAGACCAACAGTTATCCGATTGGATGGTCTTCCTTTACTCCGAATTGAGGCGCTTGGCGGGCCACTACCTGGAGCGCGAGCGGCCCAATCACACGCTGCAAGCCACTGCCTTGGTGCATGAGGCCTACCTTCGTTTGCTCGAACAGCACGGCGTCCGCTGGCAAAACCGTTCCCAGGTTATGGGAATCGCCGCACAAATGATGCGCCGAATTCTGCTGGATTACAGCCGCGGCCACG
>JBEKHQ010000208.1:0-5808 GCA_050012195.1 Bryobacteraceae bacterium
ACGGGGCCGGTGGCTCGTATGGGGATGCCGCAATGGCCGAACTGTTCCCTTCCTTTTATGCAATCGAGGAAATCAAGATCAGCGAAACCCTGAATCCCGCCGAGTTTGGAGGCGTGGCCGATATTACTACGGTCTCGAAGTCAGGCACAAATAACTACCATGGCGGCTTATACGAGAACGTCCAGAATACCGACTTTAATGCCAGCGACACGTTCAGCCACCAGCCTACACCGGTCCAGATGAACAATTTCGGCATTTACCTCGGAGGCCCGGTCATCATCCCGAAGTTGTACAACGGGCGGAACAAGACGTTCTTTTTCGGGGACTTTGAAGTGCTGCGCCTGCCGAAATCGCAGACGCAGTTGGAGAGCGTTCCGAGCGCAGCCATGCGGACTGGCGATCTTACTGCCTACGACGGCACTACTATCGCACCAAACCTGATCAATCCTTTTTCGGCAAAATTGCTGAACTTACTCTACCCCTTGCCGAACTATGGTCCACCGGGCGCCGTTTCGAATAACTATCTCGCGACTTACGCCATCCCGATCAATAGCGCGCAGGGCGACATTCGCCTAGACGAGGCGATTTCGCCGAAACACTTGGTATACGCCAGGTACACTTACAAAAACCGGCGTCTGACCACCGAACCCAATGGCCCACCGACATTGGGGGAAGTTTCCCGCCCCGAAGTCTACAATTCTTTTATCATTGCCCATAACTGGATCATCTCTCCGACGCTAGTAAATGAGCTGCGCGGCGGCCTTACGACGGAGCGTGCCAGCGTCTCATCGCCAATTACCGGGACGGAAATCGCATCCGAGTTGGGCATCACCTATCCCCCGCTACCCGGCGCCATTCCGGGATTCTCCACGCTCCCCACGATAAACCTCGCCGGATACGAGGGAATTTACGGTCCAGCTAGCAACACGAACCCGAAGCAAAGAATCGAGCAGATCGCGGATACGCTGACGTGGACGAAGGGCAAACACACCATGAAGTTTGGTGGCGACATTCGCGATTTGCGTAGTCTCCTCACTGCAGTTTTTGGAGAGCTCCAACTGGGAGACTTTACGTTCAACGGCGGAGCCAATTTAGGCTTTTCGCCGTTCGCGGGTTTCCTGATGGGCTATCCGGACTCTACCGGGATAGCAGCAGTGCTCAACCCGACCACGGACGCCAATTCGAAGCACTTCGCTTTCTTCGGGCAGGACGATTGGAAAGTCTCGCGATCCCTTACCATCAACTTCGGGTTGCGGTGGGAGTATAACCCAGCCTTCAACGACCATCAGGACAACATAGTGAACTGGGATCCGAACTACACGAGTGTTGTCAATGGCAAGACCGTAAACGGCGCGGTGACCATCCCTAATCAGGCTGCGACCGCCCAAGTCGACCCGGCGTTCGTACAAGAGATCGCTCCGACTCCGGTAATTCTTGCGTCCCAGGTTGGCCTGGGGCCTACCTTGCGGAAGTCTTCCAGACTAGATTTCGCCCCGCGCGTCGGATTCGCCTATAGCTTGGGCGGCAACAACAAAACCGTTATTCGGGGCGGATACGGACGATTCATCGAACAACTTCAAGGCAGCTCAGCGAATCATGGGTGGGGCGTTGGGTCCACCGCCTACGGGGTCTTCGCAAATTCTCTCGGGAGCAACGGATTACCGGTGTTCTCGATGCCTTATTCGTACCCCTCCAACATCTCGCAACCAGGTTCGGAATACTTCTCTGAGGCCGTCCTGGCCAACTTCAAAGACCCCATCGTCGAGGAGTGGAACCTGACTCTGGAACGAGACCTAGGCAAAGGCTTTGGCGTCCGTGCTTCTTACGACGGCAACCATTCCTACAATGTTCCTGTCCTCGCTAACATCAACCAGGTTCAACCGAACACTCTAGGGTTCTTCGCTCCGGCAACGCAAGCAGCTCAGCCGTTCCCACAGGTGTCGTATATCGCGATGCAGACGAATCAGGGTTTTGGGAACTACCAGGCTGGCACAATCTCGGCGCACAAGCGTGCCGGTGATCTTCAAGTTCAGGCGAGCTATACATACACCCGAAACCTGTCGAACACCGGTGGATATGGTTCGGGTTCCACTGCGGCGGCCTTTCCCGGGGAATTCGGTAGCACGCTCAGCAGCTCATACCTGCCGGGGCTCGACTATGGCAACCTCCCGTACAGCCGCCGTAACCGTTTCCTCGCAACGTTCCTATACGACCTTCCGTTTGGTAAAGGTAAGGCTTTCCTGAACAGCACAAATCCCATCCTGGACAGAATTGTCGGGGGCTTTCAGTTGAGCGGCATTCTTCTGTTTCAGAGTGGGCCTTTTATGAGCGTAACGACATTAGACGATCCCTCCGGTGTCGGCTACAATGTCTTCAACGCCAATGGCGGCCGAGCTGACACGGTCGCAGGTGTCAATCCTTACGCAGGTCAATCTTTGAACCAGTGGATCAATCCAGCCGCCTTCGTAGACCCGGGCAACAACATCGGCCGTTTCGGAGACTCGTTATCGGGCGCCGTTCAGGGGCCAGCGACGAAAGCGGTGTCCATGTCGCTGCTCAAGACAGTTGCCTTCACCGAACGTTTGCGGGTGCAGATCGGAGCGCAGATCTCCAACCTGTTCAATCATCCGAACTACAATCCTCCGGCCAATTTGACTCTTGGTGTTCCAGCATTCGGTACAATCAGTTCGATGCAAACCGCGGAAGGCGCCGGCCCGCGGCAGATTCAATTGACCGGACGCTTCACCTTCTGATGCACTCCATCGGGGCCAACACGAATACCGTCGACAAAAAGCGGAAGGGGCCAGCCTTCGGGCGATAGAGTTGACCGGTCGCTTCACTTTCTAGTCTGGGAGAGATGATTATGATCAAACCGCTTCTCGCATGCGTGCTTCTTGCCGTGCCGACGGTTCCCTTATTGCGGGCGCAAGCCCCTGCCGAAGGCTCGACGAAACCCGCAACGGAGCCGGGCATCCCCGTCACCGATCCACTCACGCTCAGCAAATGCGGAGGATGCCACACGAAGGACGACAAAGGGAACCTGTCCCGCATTTCCTGGGAGCGCACCACGCCCGAGGGCTGGCAAGAAGCCATCAAACGGATGGGGCGGCTCAACGGTGTGACGCTGAGTCAGTCCGATTCCCGCGCCATCCTCAAGTACCTGGCGACGTATCACGGGCTCGCGCCCGAGGAGGCCAAACCCGTCATGTTCCTTGCGGAGCACCGGGCGATCGACGAGAAAGAGGCCCCCGCCGAGCTCCAGGGCACGTGCAATTATTGCCACGCTTACAGCCGGGCTCTTTCGTGGCGAAGACCTAAATCGGACTGGCTTATGCTCGAGAACATGCACATGGCGCAGTTTATTACGTCCGAAACAGCATTCCGGCACTCGTTTTTCCTCGGTCTGGCGGGGTCGGATCACGATGCGGCCGAGCCGGGAGAAGTGGCCGCGGAATATCTTGGTAAGACTGTGCCGCTCCAAACTCCGGAGTGGTCGGCTTGGCGTGCCCGCTTGAGAGCGCCGCGCCTGGCCGGGAAGTGGCTTATCAAGGCGTCTGCTCCCGGGCGAGGAAAGTTCTACGGTGAATTGACGATCGAGCAAGGCGCCTCCGAAGAGGAGTTCAAGACGTCGGTCAAATTGAAATCCGCTTCCGATGATTCGGTGATGACTCGAACGGGGCAGAGCATCGTGTACGCGGGCTATGCTTGGCGCGGCAGGTCGAAAGGCTCGGTCGGCGCGAACGCGCCCGTTGACGACCTGAACCGCGAGGCGCGGGAAGCGCTCTGGATTTCGCCCGATCAGAATACCGCCGAAGGCCGCTGGTATTGGGGCGATTATCAGGAATTCGGTTATGACGTTACGCTGATGCGGGCCTCCCCGGAACCCACCATCTATGGCGTCAACGTTTCCGCGCTCAAAACGGGTAGCAAAGGGGCGCAGGTTCGCTTGTTCGTGGATGCCTTGCCCGCGAAGGTGTCGGTTGCGGACCTCGATCTGGGCGCCGGGATCAAGGTCAACCGCATCGTGTCCAGCGGCTCGGGCGAAATTGTCGCCGAGGTGGATGTCGCGCCCGACGCGGTTTTCGGCAAGCGCGACGCTAGGTTCGGCCGCTCCACTCTGCCGAATGCCATCGCCGTGTACGACCACCTGGATTACATCAAGGTAACGCCTCAGACCGCGCTGGCGCACCTCGGGAGTGAAACACATCCAAAAGGTTTCCAGCAGTTCGAGGCCATCGGTTACAACCGCGGGGCCGACGGCAAACCGCAAACTGCCGATGACGTCGAGCTGGGGCCGGTGGACGTAAACTGGAGCGTGGAGGAATTCTATGCGGTCTTCGGTGACGACGACAAGGGCTTCGTCGGCCGTCTCAGTCCCACCGCTCTATTCATCCCGGCGAGCGACGGGCCTAACCCTGAACGGAAGTTCCTGCGCAATAATTATGGTGACGTATGGGTTGTCGCCACATCCAAGACTGAAAAAGACAGCTTTGGCAAACCCGTCGTCGGTAAGGCCTATCTGGTGGTAACCGTGCCCACCTACATGAAATGGGATCAGCCTGAGGTGAACCCGTGACAGCCGTCGGCACCCGCGTCTACCGGTTGGGCGAGTTCCACTCCTTCGACGGAGGCGGCCGGAAATTTCTTTATTTGGTTCCCGCCGGGGCGATTTTTGAACAGGACGAGTCCGTCGGCGAATTGATCGCCCAGTTATCGGGTGGCGAGGTTTCGCACGACGAACTGATCGGCAGGCTGGTAGCGGGCGGCATGGGTTATGAGGCAGCCGAAGAGCTAATCGAGGAAATGTTCGAAGCCCGCGTGATCGTCACCGGCGACTCCCGTCCCGCGCCGATCGAGAATCCACCGGCGGATTTTCCCCTGCAGTCGTTGGTGATGAACCTGACCAACCAATGCAACCTCTCGTGTCAGTATTGCTACGAGTTCGGCGAAGACAAGGTGGCCACGCCCGAAGGTAAGCCGAAGTTTATGGACTTCGAAACAGCCAAGGCCTCGGTGGATTTCCTGCTGCAATCGTCGAGCGGTCGCGAGGCAGTCGGTATCACTTTCTTCGGCGGCGAGACTCTCATGAACTTCCCGCTTCTGAAGCAGGTGGTTACTTATGCCACCGATAAGGCGGCGGCGCAGGGCCGGCGCGTCGACTTCAGCTTGACCACCAACGCCACCCTTTTGACGCCTACGATCATCGAGTTTCTTTCCGAAAACAGGATCGGAGTCACGGTCAGTATGGACGGCCCGGCCGAGCTGCACGACAAACTGCGGGTCTTCGCGAACGGCAAGGGAAGTTACGATATCATCGCCCCGAAAGTCCGTGCGCTGATTGCCAGTCACCGGACGCGGCCGATCACGGCCCGCGTGACCCTCACGGCGGGGGTGACGGATGTCGTCAAAATCTTCCGTCATCTGAAGCAGGATTTGGGCTTCCATGAGGTCGGGTTCGCGCCCGTGACGACGTCTCCGGACCGCCTTTATTCCATCAACGATAAGGGCATGGACGGAGTGTTGGAGCAGTTTCATATCCTCGCCGACGAGTGGCTTGAATACGCCTTGCGCGGCCGTATGCACGGGTTTTCCAATGTGAGCGATACGATTTCCGAGCTGTATCAGGGGGTCAACAAGTCGCACCCCTGCGGCGCCGGTCTCGGGCTGTTGGGTGTCGGGCCTTCGGGCGATATCGCGCCCTGCCACAGGTTCGTCGATTCCGACGTTCACGCGCTCGGCCACATTTCGACGGGCATCGATCAGACCAAGCGGAACGATTTTCTTTCCCGCGGTCATATTAACGGCAAA
>JBEKHQ010000209.1:0-5799 GCA_050012195.1 Bryobacteraceae bacterium
GCCGTCGGTCATCTGCTGCGTGCGAGCCTCCCGCATGTCCGGCGCGGGCGGGTACATTTGTTTGCCCATGATGGTGGCGCCGCTGCCGTCGTTGGCGTGGCAAACGGAACAATGGTCGGCCCAATGGGCGCGGGCTTCGGCTAGAACCTCCGGCGAGTCGCTCACCGGATTCGTGCGCGCCATCGCGCCGGCGGGGATGGCAAGCTTCCTGGCTTCGGTGGCGAGCAACGTTTCGAATTGCGTGGGTTGAGCGCGCGCGCTGAAGCCCGAGGCGCGAGTTTTCAACGCCACCCAACCGGCGACGCACGCCAGCACGGGAAACGCGACAAATCCCATCAGAAACCACTTCCCTCGCATCCTTATTCACCTTACAACGGCGCGCCAGTCAGTGCGCCGGCGGAAATTTCCCCAGCTTCCGCTGTAGCGATCGCCGATGAATTCCCAACAGCCGCGCGGCCTGGGAAATATTCCCCGCGCAATCGGAGATCACGCGCTGCATATGCTCCCATTCCACTCTCGCCAGTGTCGGCACCGTTTCCGGAACCTCGGGCGCTTCGGTCGGCGCCGAACGTAGGTGCTCGTAAACGCTCAGAATCTGATCCGCGTCGGCAGGTTTGCTCAAGTAATAATCGGCGCCTAGTTTGGTGGCGGAAATCGCGGTCGGGATGCTTCCGTAGCCGGTAAGCACGATGATGGCCATGGACGAATCGAGCGCCCGCATCCGCGGGACGAGATCCAATCCGCTCATACCGGGCATACGCAGGTCCACCAGCACCAGGTCCGGGCTGCGCTCGCGCGCGAATTGCAAAGCTGCTTCGCCCGTCGGCGCTACGTCCGCGTCCCACTCGCGTTGCTCGAAAGCCCGCCGCAACCGCGAGCGGAAGGTTTCATCGTCATCCACGATCAGAACCAATGGGGCGTCCTCACACGGCGGCATGCGCGTCCTTGCCGAGCGGTAACAGCAGGGTCACTACCGTGCCTTGTCCGTCGGCGGATTCGAATAAGAGCCGCCCGCCCAACCTTTCCGCGAAGGTCCGAACCAGGAACGTCCCCAGTCCCATTCCCTTGCCGGGCTCCTTGGTGGTGAAGAACGGCTCGGCAATGCGCCGCAGCACGCTTTCCGGCATTCCGTGCCCGCGATCGCGGATCGAGATCGAAAGTTCCGGCCCCGCTCCCGACGCCCGGACAATCACGGGTCGTTGTTCGCGATTCGCGTCGATCGCATTCTGGAGGAGCGCCGCCACCGATTGCAACGTGGCCTGTTCGGGTAGCACCGCCGCCAGTCCCTCATCTTCCACCTCGACCACCACCACGGTTCGCTGCGATTCCGGAAGTTGCTCCACGACTTCGTTCAAAAGATCGGCGACCAGGATCTTGCGCGCGGCCTCGCCCATGGGTTCGGCGCCTTGCACGCTCATCCGTTCCAAAATACGCCGGCAGCGCTCCACTTCGGAGCGAATCAGCCGCGCATCCTCGAGCACCGAATCGCTTCCGGAGAGAGCCGATGCGTACCGTTCCAACTCCTTGGCAACCACGGCGATGGTCCCCAGCGGCGTGCCCAGTTCGTGCGCCGCGCCGGCGGCCAATGTCACCAGGGAACCTAGCCTTTCATGCTTGGCCACCTGCTCCTGCAACTCGAACACTTCGCGTTCGCGCCGCCGCAGGGCGTCGGAAATTTTTCCGGTAAAGAACGTGATCAGCGCCACTCCCACCACGAACGCGATCCACATACCCACCAGGTGCGGCGACAAACGATTGTCCGAATTGTGAGCCTGCAGCGCGGCCAGCGGAATATGCACGAAGAACAAAAGTCCGAAACTGGCCGTGGCCAGCGCGCCCAGCGCCCGCGTCCATGCCTTCCGCAGTGCTACGGCGGAGAGTGTGATCTGGACCAGGTACAGCAAACTGAACGGATTATTGGGACCCCCGGTGAGCCCGAGCATGGCCGTGAGGCAAACGGTGTCGAGAACAAACACCGCGCCCAATGTTTCGTCGGGAAATCGGGCGCAGAGATCGCGTGTCTTACCGAGCCAAACGTTGCTCGCCAGGACCACTGCCAGCGGCGCGAGCGTCCAGAGCAGCGGAAAATCGAGCTGGAACGCGTAATACGTGCCCAGAACGATGGCCGCTTCTCCCGCCACGATGCCGTAGCGCAAACGCACCACCCATGGAAGTGCGGCCTGGGCGGCGTTCCGGGCGCTTTCGGGCGCCTGCGGGTTGGACATCATCTTTGCCTATCGTACGTCAACCGGTCGCCGGACAACCTGCGGCAATTTGCCACACTCTCGGGACGCTTCAATGCAAACGCACGGGCCGGGGCCCGCCGAACTCCAGCGGCCCATATATCACTAGCTCATTCGAAAAAGTGGAAACAAAGACACGGCCGTTGGCCACGGTGGGATTTGCGAACTTCGCGAATCCGCCCAAACGGTCTCGCCGCGCATTCATCTCGCTCGACCACAAAAGCTGCGTCAAATCCGACGCGTTGAACGCGTACAAAGTCCCCGGCACGCCCGGCGCGCTGTGATCACCCGCCGTCATCCAGAAAATCCCGGTGCCATCCGCGCCGCCATTGGCGGAAACCGCCATACCTTGAAACGGGTAGTCCGATGTGACGCTCGTTATCGAGAAGGGTTGCGCCTCCAACAAGCCGTTTGTAATCCGAAGAGCCTCGGTCTCGGTGCTTTGGTCAATCATATAGAGGAACGGCCCCTGGTCCTGGTTCCAAAGTGCGATGTTGAAGAATCCGCCGTATGCGATAGGTTGTGTTATCTGGGGCAGCGCCGCGCCTGAAGTCCCCAAGTGACCCAGGTTCGCGCTGTCGGCGACATAAAAGTTGCCGGCCTTGTCCCCTCCGACCAAAAGGCTCGAACCGGGAACCAACACCGGTCCAAGCGCGCCCAGATCGTAATCGTTGTCGCTGAGCGCCAGCCAGTCCGACGGCGCGAACCAGTCCAGCACACTCAGGTTCTGACTCAGCCGGAGAAAGCATTCGCCAAAGTTCAGCACACCATCGTAATCGCCATTCCCGGTGGCGACGAATATGTTGCCATTCGCATCGGCCGCCAAGCTACGGCCGGATTGCCAGATTCCGCCGCCGCCTCCGTTAGGCGTGGTGTTCAACACCGCGAGCTGGTTTTGCAAATTTGACGCATCATAGGACATGATCCATCCGTGATACGGGGACATATCATGATGCGAGGCGAATGCGACATAGACGGCGCCGTTCAGCAAAAGCAGGCCCGGGCGCTGCAAGTGCTGAAACGGGTCGAACGCGATTTGGCCATTCTGGCTTGCGTCGCCGATGCCGGGTACGGTGGCTTGGATCTCCACCGGCCCGTTCATCGTCTCGTGGCCGTCGGAAAGGTCTAGAGCGTGCAGCCGGAACACGGGTTGGTTATTCTCCAGCGTCTCTGCGACGACGTAGATCACGTTACCGGCGGGATCGATCACAGGCGTGCTCAAAATGCCTATGGATGGATCGATGTCGTTGAGACTGATTACGCTGGATGGTAACGCGTCGCCTAGACTCGCCTGCCAAAGGGCGACGGTGGGTTGTGGCGCATGCGCATCGATCGCGTACACGGTGTTGTTCATGGTGACGACGAAGACCACGTCGCGTTGTCCTTGGCCCGGAACGTTCAAGCCCGCGATGTAAAGCGGTTGCGCGTAAATCTGCCCGTCCACCGGAAAGGCCCCGATTTTGCCGAAGCTTCGCGGATTCACGCTAGCGGGAGTGAGGATGGTCTCTTCGAGATTCGCGTTGGTTCGCGCGTTGTCGTAGTTGGCCGTTAAGACGCTTACCTGGGCCGAGCCGGTGAAAGGAAGAAGCAACCCGGCTGTGGCGATCAGCGCAACGTAATTGCGCGGGGTCTTTGAGTGACGACGCATAGTGGTCCGCAACTAGAAATTTTACACGTAATGACGCTTCCAAAGCCGCCGCGCCGCGCTGAAACGCCCGGCGGGCTATAATTCAATCGAGTGGACATTTACGAGGAAGTGGTGCGTTTGCGGAAACTCGGGCAGAAGTGCGCGCTCGCTACCATCGTGGAAGTCAATGGATCCATTCCCAGCTACGAAAGCGCCAAGCTGCTGGTGCGCGAGGATGGGTCCATGATCGGAACCATCGGCGGCGGCTGCGTGGAAGCGGAGGTTTGGAACGCCGCCCGCGAAGTTATGGAAAGCGAACGCCCCCGCCAAATGAATTTCACGCTCGGCCAGGACGCCGCCTATGACAATGGATTGATCTGCGGAGGCCAATTGAGCGTGTTTGTCGAGCCGGTGGTTCCTCAGCCGCGCGCCTTCATTTTCGGCGCTGGGCACATCTCGAAAAGCATCTCGAAAGTCGCGAACCTGGCTGGATTCTCCAGCACCGTAATCGATAACCGGGAAGCGTTCGCCAACCGCGAGCGGTTTCCCGAAGCGGACGAAGTTTTCGCCGAGGAATACGAGGATGTTTTTCCGAAACTCCCGATTCGCGATACCAGCTATTTGATCATCGTTACGCGCGGGCATCGCGACGACATGCGCGTGTTGCGCTGGGCGGCGCAGACCAACGCCAAGTACATCGCGATGATCGGCAGCAAACGCAAGGTGATCGGCGTGGTGAAGGAACTGGAGAAGGAAGGCTTCCCTCGATCCGTTTTTGAGCGAATCTTCGCGCCCATGGGCCTGGAGATCGGGGCCATCACTCCGGAAGAAATCGCGGTCTCGGTGGTTGCCGAGATGATCGCCCTGCGGCGCGCGCCTGAATCGGAATGGCGCAACGTGGCGAAGTCCATTTTCGCGACTGAAACGTCGCGCGCAGTTCTAAAGTGACCCCCGGCCCTTCGATCGCCGCTGTCATTCTTTCGGGCGGAGCTTCGCGCCGCATGGGAACTCCCAAGGCTCTACTTCGCTTTCACGGCGAAACTTTCCTGGATCGCCTCATCCGGCTGTTCTCCAGCGCCGCTAGTCCCGTGATTGTGGTGGTTGGGCACCACGGTGCGGTCATTCGTTCCGGCATTGAACGCGCTTCACAAGCCGTTTTCGCCGTCAATCCGGATCCCGAGCGCGGAATGCTCAGCTCGCTTCAGATTGGCCTTCAGGCGGTGCCCGCGTACATTTCAGCCGCGATGTTCATGCCGGTGGATCATCCGCACTTGGAGGCATCCACGCTGGATGCGCTGGTATCGAGCTTCGCGGAGACGCGCGCCCCCGTTTCCGTCCCCACCCACGCCGGCGAGCACGGTCACCCGGTATGCATCACGCGCGCCGTGATCGACCAGCTTCTGGCGCTTCCCCCCGAAGCGATGGCCAGCGACGTGATCCATCGATACGTCAGCCAAACGTCGTACATCGAAGTCGACGACGCGGCGGTGGTTTCCGATATCGACGACCCGGACGCGTACGCCGAGCTCATAGCATCGCACCCGCCGGCGGTGGGCTCATGAAAGCACTGCGCCGCGGTTTATTGATCGCTCTGCTGGCCGTGATCGCCGCGGGTCTGGCCGCGCCGTTCCTCCGCGCGGACCGGCTACGGCCGCGCATCCAAGCCGCTCTCGAGGCGGCGCTCAAACGGCCCGTTCGCATCGGCGATGTGCATCTCAATCTCTTCACCGGTCCCGGCTTTACCGTGGAGCGCGTTCTGATCGACGACGATCCGGCCGCGGGAATCGAGCCTTTCGCCAACGTCGATTCGCTGCGCGCGCGGGTCCGTCTCGGCAGCCTGTTCGCCGGCAAGCTGGCCTTCTCGAGCCTCTATCTCGATGCACCCAGCGTGAACCTGGTCAAGATGCCTTCCGGCGCTTGGAACATCGA
>JBEKHQ010000210.1:0-5787 GCA_050012195.1 Bryobacteraceae bacterium
CGGTTCGCTCGTTGTATACGGGAATCAAAATGGACAGGAGCAACCTCTCAGTATAAAGAACCAACAGCGCTTCGACAAAAAATCAGATGAAAATCCCGGCGCGTCGTGTTACCAGTAGAGATTGGACCCAATCTTCGAAACCAGCTTGCCCGGCATCGAGCGGCGCGCACGGGGCAAGGTCCGCGACGTGTATGCCGCCGGAGACTGCCTGGTGATCGTCGCCACCGACCGGCTTTCGGCCTTCGACTATGTGTTGCCCACGCCCATCCCCGACAAAGGCCGCGTGCTGACCGCGTTAACGCTATTCTGGCTGGAGCTTCTGCGCGATATCGTTCCCAATCATTTGGTCTCCGCGCAGGTCGACGACTACCCTTCGGAATTTCATCCCTACCGGGATCAGCTGGAAGGCCGCTCCATGCTGGTCCGCCGCGCGAAGATGATCGAAATGGAGTGCGTTGCTCGCGGCTACATTTCCGGATCGGGCTGGAAGGACTACCGTAAGAACGGAAACATCTGCGGCATCGCGCTTCCGGACGGGCTGCGCGAGAGCGACCGGCTGGGCGAACCGATTTTCACTCCAGCGACAAAAGCGCAGTCGGGTCACGATCAAAATATTTCCTTTGAAGACATGTCGCATCAAGTCGGCGCGTCTGTGGCCTCCCGTTTGCGGGAATTAACGCTCGAAATTTACAGGCGCGCAGCCAGCTACGCCGAGACGCGCGGTGTCCTAGTCGCCGACACCAAGTTCGAATTCGGGTTCGTGGGTGATCGGCTAATATTGGCGGACGAGGTTCTCACGCCCGATTCCTCGCGCTTCTGGCCGCGCGCCAGCTATCAGCCGGGCGGTCCGCAGCCGTCCTACGACAAACAATACGTGCGCGATTATCTCGAGTCCATCCATTGGAACAAACAGCCGCCCGCGCCCGCCCTGCCGCCCGATGTTCTCGATCGAACCAGCGAAAAGTACCGCGAGGCTTACCGCGTGCTTACGGGAAAATCCTTATGAACTGGATCGACGGCCTTCTCATCTTGGTGGTGGGCTTGTCGATCTTGACCGGTTTCGCGGCGGGCTTCGCGCGAGTGGGCGTCGGATTCATCGCCACCGTCCTCGGAATCTTTCTCGGCTTTTGGTGCTATGGAATCGTCGGAGCGTATGTGCAGGATTATGTCAGCTCGCGCGCGATCGCCAACTTGGTCGGGTTCTTGGCGATCTTCATCGGCGTCGCGCTGGTGGGTGCGATCGTGGGAAGCATCCTCGCCAGGTTTTTCAAATGGATCGGGCTGTCCTGGTTCGACCGTTTGCTGGGTGGCGCATTCGGCGCGGTGCGCGGCATTGTGATTGCCGTGGCGCTGGTGACGGTTTTGCTGGCTTTCTCGCCCTCGCCTCCGCCGCGCTCCGTCACCGATTCCAAGCTCCTGCCTTACGTGGCCGAGGTCTCCAACGTGCTGGCTCTCATAACGCCGCGCGAAATCAAGGACGCCTTCCGCGATACCAACGAAAAGGCGCACAAGGTTTGGTCGGAAAATGCTCGCCGCCAGCCGGAAGGCCTGCGCCGCGAATGAAGCTCCTGATTTTCGATCTCGACGGAACTTTGGTTGATTCTAAACTCGACCTGGTCCATTCCGTGAATGCGGCCCGCGCGTCGATGAAGCTGCCTCCCATTTCGGAGCAGCTGGTTTCCTCCTACGTGGGCAGCGGCGCGCCCGTCTTGGTTCGTCGCGCGCTGGGGCCCGATGCCAGCGCGGCCGAAGTCGAACGCGCGCTCGAATACTTCCTTGGATACTATCGCGAGCACATGCTCGACAACACCCGGCTTTATCCCGGAGTCCACGAAGCGCTGGACCGGCTGTTCGACGCCGGAACCAAGATGGCGGTGTTGACCAACAAACCGGTGCGCTTTAGCCAGGCCATTATCGACGGCCTCGGCTTGGACGGTCACTTCTTTCGCGTTTATGGCGGCAACAGCTTCGAGCAAAAGAAGCCGGACCCGATCGGCATTCAAACCCTGCTCACCGAAAGCGGCATCGCGCGAGAGCGCACCATCATGGTGGGCGATAGCGGCGTGGATGTCCGCACCGCGCGCAACGCCAATGTGAAAGCGTGCGGAGTCACTTATGGATTCCAACCCGAAACCTTCGAGCAGGATCCCCCGGACATCGTCGTCGACAATATGCTGGAACTCGCCGACTACGTGCTCAACGGCGGCTGATCCGCGCAAGTTGATCGACCTTCTTCCGGGCTTTTCCGGAGTCCACCGATTCGGCGGCCAATTGCATCCCGGCGTGCAGATCGTCGGCCGCGCCGGCCGCAACCAGGGCGGCCGCGGCATTCACCAGCACGATGTCGCGCCGCGGGCCGCGTTCCCCCTCCAAAACCGCGAGCGCGATCCGGCGGTTCGCCGCGCGGTCGCCTCCTGCGAGATCGGCCGCCCGAGCCTCTTCCACGCCGAAATCGCCGGGGCTCCATGAAAACTCCCGGACCTGATCCCGGCGAACTTCGAAGACCGTGGTCAGGCCGGTAGTGGTGATCTCGTCCAGGGCGTCGGAACCGTGGACTACAAAAGCGCGCTCCACGCTCAGCCCCGCCAACGCTTGCGCCATGCGTGACGCGGTTTCCAACGACGGAGCGCCGATCAATTGCGACGTCGCCCCGGCCGGGTTCGTCAGCGGCCCCAGCAGATTGAAGACCGTCCGCATTTTCAGCTCCAGCCGCGCCGGTTGCGCATGCTTCATGGCTGGGTGGAAAGCGGGGGCAAACATGAATCCGATTCCGACCTCGCCGATGGCGCGCGCCACTTCCTCCGGCGTTGTCAGCAGCTCGATCCCGAGTTCCTCCAGCAAATCGGCACTCCCGCATAGGCCCGAGAGCGAACGATTGCCGTGCTTCGCGACGCGCACTCCCGCGCCCGCCACGACGAAGGCGGCGATGGTCGAAATATTGAACGTGCGCCCGCCGTCCCCGCCTGTCCCGCAAGTGTCGAGCAAAGGTTGGGAATCGACCTCCACGCGCGCGGCTTTCTCCCGCATCGCTCGCGCAAAGCCGAGCAGCTCGTCCGGCGTTTCCACTTTCATACGCAACGCCACCAGAAAAGCCGCAATTTGAGATGTGGATGCTTCGCCGTTCAGGATCGCCAGCATGGCTTGGCGCGCATCGGCCGCGGAAAGATTCTCGCGGGCGACTACGCGATGCAAGTGAGGCAACAGCATGGAGGGCGTTGCAGGTGAGTTTAGCATGCGGCACTCGCACTCACGCTAATATGGACGACGATGAGACAAATATCAGCGCGCCGGATTCAGGTTTCGTTTCTGGCGGCTTCATTGCTGCTTGCCGCGTCGATGAAAGCGCAAGGACCCGGGCGTGGCGGCCGGGCGGGCGCCGCGCATGGATCGACGGAAGCTAATACCACGGAAACGCCCGCTGCAGAGCGCTTCCCGGCGCCGCCCGCCGTCGAAACTACCTCGAAGACCAAGCACGAGATCACGATCGGCGGCCGAAATATTGCTTACACCGCAACCGCCGGAACGCTCGTCCTCAAAAAAGACGATGCCAAACCCTGGGCAAATATGTTTTACGTCGCCTATACACGCGACGACGTTCAGGACGCAAACACGCGTCCCATCACATTCTCGTTCAACGGCGGTCCGGGCGCGGCGTCGGTCTGGCTGCACATGGGCGCCCTCGGTCCGAAGCGCATCGAAATGGGTCCCGAAGGAGACCAACCAAAACCTCCCTATCATGTTTTGGACAATCAGGACACCGCTTTGGAGTTCACCGATCTGGTCTTCATCGATCCGGTGACCACTGGCTATAGCCGCGAGGCGCCGGGCGAGAATCCCGCGCAGTTCCACGGGTTCGATGGCGATCTCGAATCGGTGGCGGCTTTCATTCGCTTGTATCTGGAACGCTCCGACCGTTGGCTTTCGCCTAAGTTTCTGGCGGCCGAAAGTTACGGCACCACCCGCGCCTCCGGCCTCTCGCAATACCTGCTGGACCACGACGGCATTTATTTGAACGGTATCACTCTGATTTCCTCGGTGCTCAATTTCGAGACGATCTCGTTTTCGCCCGGCAACGATCTCCCCTACGCGCTATTCTTACCGAGCTACACCGCGACTGCGTGGTATCACAAGAAGCTGCCGTCGGATTTGCAGGCAAGCCTCGAAAAGGCCATCGGCGAATCGCGCCGGTACGCCGCGAACGAATACGTGGCGGCCTTGATGAAGGGTGACAAGCTGACCGTGGCCGAGCACTCAGGCGTCGTCAAACAAATCGCGCGCCTCACCGGACTCTCCGAGCAGTACGTGGACGAGTCGAATTTGCGGATTACAATGCAGCGCTTCGCCAAGGAACTACTGCGCAAGGAACGCCGCACCATCGGCCGCTACGATGGACGTCTGGAGGGCGCCGATCTCGACGCGGCCGGCGATAGACCCGAGTACGATCCCAGCTACGCTTCCGTGCAAGGCGTCTTCACGGCCGTCTTCAACCAATACATCCGTCAGGATTTGAAATTCGAGACCGATCTGCCGTACGAAGTCCTGACGAGTAAGGTCCAGCCCTGGGACTATAAGCGCTTCGAAAACCGGTATGTGAATGTTGCCGAAATGCTGCGCGAAGCCATGACGCAAAACCCGAATCTGAAGGTGATGATCGTCAACGGATATTACGATATGGCCACGCCGTTCTTCGCCACCGAATATACGGTCAGCCACCTGGGCCTAGGGCCGGAGCTCTCAAGCCACGTTAGCTTGGCGTACTGCGACGCCGGCCACATGCTGTACACGAAGCAGAGTTGCCTGGACAGCCTGCACAAGGACATGGCGGATTTTTATCAGAAGGCGTTGCCGGCGAAGTAGTAGGCGGACGCTCTGACTTACGAGCGCGCCTCTCGACCTTTGAGAATCGCGGCCATCACGCGCAGGCTGCGCCGTCCGTGAAATACCGCTACAACCCACAGCGGTTTTTTCTCCGGTGCGTACGCGATCACATAATCCCGCATTAGCTTGAACCGCAAATGGCGCCTGGTGAGGTTGGGGCGCTGGTAGCCCTGATTAGGAAAAGGCACCAGGGCGCCTATCCCGTCGAATATTTCTGTTATCACTCGATCGGCTGCTTCCGGGCTGTCCTCTGCTATGTGTTCGCGGATTTGGTCAAGGTCGTCAAACGTTTCGGGGTGGAGTGCAAATCCACGCATGGAGTGGCGTAGCGCCGGCGATGGGCCTCGGTCTTCTCCATCAAGCGCCGATAAGCTTCCTCGCCGTCAATTGGCTTCACCCTGCCGCTTTCCAGATCGTCAAAGCGCCGGTCGAGCATTTCGCGCGTTTGCCCCAGCTCATCAAAGTAACCGACCACCGCATCTTCGACCAGCTCCTCGCTCGGGCGGCCACTCTCCCGCGCCATCTGGTCAAGCTTCGCTTGCACGTCGGGTTTGAAATGCACTTCCATTGCTTCGGCTCCTTCTTTCTTTGAGAATACCAGGGCCCACATTGGAGAATCCCCCAAAACCAAGTAACCTAGTGAATAGAGTGTCAACCGACGTTGTTCCCGCCTCCGGCCTGGTCGAAGAGCTATACACCAAGCTCGAGGACAAGGTCCGCGCGCTCCGGCCCAAGGACGACCTGTCGCAGCTCGAAAAGGCCTACCGGCTCGCCTCCGAAGCCCATCAAGGGCAGACGCGCGAATCCGGGGAGCCTTACCTGGTTCACCCGCTGAACGTCACCTTGATTCTGGCCGACATGCAGATGGACATGGTGTGCCTGGTCACCGGACTGCTGCACGACACCGTC
>JBEKHQ010000211.1:0-5777 GCA_050012195.1 Bryobacteraceae bacterium
GGCAGAATTACGGGCGTTGTCACCGACCCTTCGGGCGCCGTGGTGCCGAGCGTGCAAATCACGGTGCGGGAAGCCGGAAACGGGCTCACGAAGGTAACCTCGACGGACCAAGCAGGAGCCTGGGCCGCCCCGGCGCTGCCAGCGGGGAGATATGTGGTTCTGGCATCGGCTCCGGGATTCGCGAATGCGCAGCGGACCGGCGTTTTCTTAAGCGCCGGAGCCCAAGTCACGGTGGACCTCAGTCTGCTGCCTGCGCCCCAGACTAACTCCGTCACAGTCAGCGGACTCACCGGACCGGACCGGGACACACTTGCGCCGGAGCTAATAACGACCAGCAATACGGCGGAACTGGTAAGCGACTTTTCCGGAATCGATCTTTTCAACGACGGCGGGTTGTCCGGTATTCCTGCCATTCATGGGCTGGCCGATGAGCGCGTCGCCATTCGTGTCGACGGCATGGAAATTGGATCGGCGTGCGTGATGCACATGAATCCTCCGTTGTCATACTTCGATCCGTCGCAGGCCGGTAATCTCAACGTCATCGCCGGGATTACTCCGGTAAGCCGCGGCGGCGACAGTATCGGCGGCACGGTAGCGGTGGATACCGCGCCCCCTGAGTTTTCCGCCGGGAGCGAGCCGCAGATTCACGGGAATATAGAGGCATTCCATCGCACCAACGGTGTTGCGAACGGTGGCAGCGCTTCGCTCGCGTTTACCACGGAGGATTTCCAAATCGCTTATACGGGATCTTACGTGAACGCGAACGATTACAAAGACGGCTCCGGTTTACTTGTGGCATCGACGTCTTATGAAGCGCAGAACAATGCGCTCCAGGCTTCCGCGCGCGCGGGCAACAATCTGTTCACCATAGGGATCGGTTATCAGTACATCCCGCAACAGGGATTTCCCAACGCGTTTCTGGACATGACTGGCAACCAGGCAAAATTCGCCAACTTTCACTATCAGGGAAGGTTTTCCTGGTTTTCCAAGGAAGTCACGCTCGAAGCGCGCCTCTACTACGAAAACACGCGGCACTCCATGGATATTCTCAGGGACAAGGTTCCGGGGGTGGAGATGCCGATGTTGACGCGGGGCGGAAATGCCGGATACCTGGTGGAGGCGGAAATTCCGCTGTCTGCGCGCGACACGCTGCGAGTGGGCCACGAGTTTCGCAGATTCACTCTCAACGACTGGTGGACGCCCACTACGAATGGAATCGGCACTCTGGGGCCGAATACACTTCTGAACGTCAATAACGGACGCCGCAATCGCTTTGGAACCTGGGCGGAATGGGAAGCGCGGCGGGCGAAGAGGTGGACCACGCTGCTCGGAATCCGAAGCGATATCGTGCTGATGGACACTGGCAACGTGCAGGGCTATAACAGTTCGCCGGCCACGACGGGCGACGCTGCCTACTACGCGGACGCGACCGAGTTCAACAGCGTCAGCCACGCGCGCGAGGATTACAATTTCGACCTGACGGCGCTGGCCCGCTTCGACGCCGCGCCTTTCCTCTCGGTGGAGGCCGGGTATGCAAGAAAGACACGCTCGCCGAGTATTTATGAACGATATCTCTGGGTTAAGCGAAGTTTTTTTGCGGCAGATATGGAGGGCTGGTTCGGCGACCTGAACGGCTATACCGGGAACCTCGAACTGAAGCCGGAAGTGGGCCACACGATCAGCGGCACCGCAAGCCTGCACGACTTCGCGAATAAAGGGTGGGAACTGAGGTTCACACCGTACTTTACGCGGGTACAGAACTATATCGATGCCGAACGGTGCCCCGTAATCAATGACGGCAGCGATGGCTGTACCGCCGCTAATTTCACGGCTACGTCTGGATTCGTGATTCTCCAGTTCGTGAATCAATCCGCGGAGCTCTATGGCTTTGACAGTTCATTCCGTGCCCCGCTCGGCCAGACTGCAGCCGGGCGATTTTCGCTGGCAGGGACTCTCGGGGAGGTTCGCGGGGAAAATCTGGATACCAAGGACAATCTGTATCGCCTGATGCCATTTCACGGAGACGTTTCTTTGCGGCATGAACTGGGAGGATGGTCAGGCGCATTGAGTCTGAAAGCAGTGGACGCGAAGACACGCGTGGATCCGGTGCGGATTGAATTGCCGACAGCCGGGTTCGCATTGCTGAGTTTCCGCGGAGGCTATCGTTGGAAGCTGAATGAAGCCGCGAGCGTGCGGCTGGATGCGGGAATCGAAAACCTTACGAATCGCCAGTACGACTTGCCGCTCGGAGGGAGGTACTGGACGGACTTCAATGGGACCAGCAGTGTACCTGGAATGGGCCGGTCCTTTCTCACTGGGCTTAGTTTTACGTTTTGATGCTCCGCTATGGGACTTTGGCGCCCGTCTCCACCCAACGGCCGAGAACCCAGCGCTCCTGGTCGGTCATGCCGCTCATGTTGGCGAGCGGCATGGTGCGCTCTACTGCCACGCTGGCTTCGATCCGCCGGGCGTACTGTTTCATCTCGAGGGCGGTGTCGAGCATGACTCCCTGAGGGGCAATCGGGAAGGCGCGGTTGGTCGGTTTCTCAGAGTGACATTCGATGCAGCGGCGGTTCACTACCGTGCGCGCTTCGGCGTAGCCAACGGGCCGCTTCTGGCAAGAGGTGGAACCGGCGACCGCCACCAGTCCGATGAGAACTGCCCTCATGGCCTGGACAACCAGCGCAGCATCCGTCGCACCCGGTAGCTGAGCCGGTCCCAAGGCCAGGTGGGCGTTGCTTCTACCACCACGAGGAGCTGCCCGCTCGCGTGTGCGGTGCAGGAAAAATAGTTCTCCGACGGCCGCGTGAAGGGTATTCGGAGGCTCTGGCCCGGCATCAGCAAGGTCGGCCCGAAGATTTGCGGCACGTCGTCGGAGTTCTTCAGCAGGAACACATTATGAATGCCGACGACCAGATGAACGTCCGAGGGCAGGATCTCGCGCTTTTCGCCAGCCATCCGGCGAGCCCAGGTACCTTTGGGGATCTCGAAGAGCTCTACTCGCGAGTCGAATGTCACCGGCCACATCGCCGCGATGACGATAGGGGCGAGGATCACGCCGGCCGCGATCGCCATGAGCCGGCGACGATGCGTTCGGGGAGCGCCGGCGACAGTCGAGATCATGCCCCCATCTTCAACAGGAACTCGAGATCGTGAACAATGTCGTCCACTGGAGTACCGAAGGGCACCAGCCCGCGGAGTTTTCCCTGCCGGTCCACCAGGAAGAGGGACGACGAATGATCCACTGCGTATCCGAGTGCCGGATTCGGGGAAACAACTTGTTTGGCGACGACGCCGTAGGCTTTTTGAACGGCCTGGAGTTCGTCGGGCGTGCCTGTGGCGCCGAGGAAGCCCGGGTTGAAGGCGGCCAGGTGCTCGCGCAGGCGCTCCGGGCTATCGCGCGCGGGATCCACCGTCACGTAGATCAACTGGACGCCGCTCGCCGCGCTCCCCAGCTTCTTATAAGCTTCGGTCAAGTGGGCAAGCGTGATTGGGCAGACCTCCTGACAATAGGTGTAGCCGAACTCCACGATGACCACCTTGCCGAGCTGGTCGCCGAGGCTCAGCTTTCCGCCGTTGGAGCCGTCCAGGTTGAAGGCGGGCGCCTCGCGCGGCGGGTCGAAGGTGCCGGAGCGAAGGCCCTGTTCGGCTGGCGGGGGTTGCCGAAACGCGAAGCGGGTTCCCAACGCCAGGAGGGGAAGAACCAGTGCGCCGATAAGGAGCGTTTTCTTCATGGAGCCCGCCTTACAAAGCGATGCGCGCCGGTTTAGCAGCCTTCACGAAGCGGTCATCGATGTAGCTCTCGCTGGGAATGGGGCGCGTGATCGTTTTTGCTTGCAAGGAAAGCTGCATCAGGTCGTCGAACTCCTCCTTTATCATCCGCAGATCCCCATAGGTGACACGGTCGGTCGGGTTGTCCATGACGTATTGGATGATCGTCCGGTCTTGATTAAAGTAATTTCTGCCGGCGGCGATCCCGGCCGCCCGGGCCCGATGGTTTCGCTCAGCATCCAGCCAATGGCCGGCCCCCTGCACGTAATTCACAAGGTCCTGCACCAGCTCAGGGTTCTCATCGATGAGCTCCTGGCGCACGGTGAGGACGCAGCAGATGTAGCTGGGCCATTCGTCGCGCGTCATGCGCAAGGGAATTGCGTATCCGGCGCGTTGCGCCGAGGCGCCAAACGGCTCACCGACACAGTACGCCTCTACTGCCTTGGCATAGAGCGCGGCGGGCATGTCGGGAGGCGCCATCTCGACGATCCTGACGTCCTTGTCCGACATGCCCTCCTTAGCCAGCATCTTGCGGAGAAAGAGAAAGTCGACGGCGAAGCGGCTGGGGATGGCGATTCGCTTGCTAGTCAGATCCTGGAACTTCCTATAGGGCGAGTCTGTGCGGACCATAATGACCGCGCCCGACCTGTGACCTAGGGAGACGATCTTCACCGGGACATCCTTGGCCACCAGATCCATCACCAGCGGCGCCAGCATGTAGGCGGCGTTGATCCGTCCGGAAATGAGAGACTCTTTGATTTCCGGCCAGCCGCTGAACCGTTTGTAGTCGAAGTTCGCTCGCGTGAAGGTTGTATCGAGATTGCGCGCCTCGCAGGCAATGGGAAGCGTGAGATTGCAGGTGACGGGCAAGCCGCCTACTTCCAGCGTTTGGAGTTGCGCGCGCGAGCGAAAGCCGTTGCGGAGCGCAGTCCAGTTGACGTTGAGCCATCCATGCAGGCCGGTAACCCCGGCAATCCCCGCCGCCGCTCCGAGGAACACGCGACGCGTGGTATTCATGCCCCATTATTATAAGCGGCACGCTAGCAGATCTGTCAAGGGATGTCGCGCCGAAGCAAAAATGTCCTAAGCAAAGCTGAAATGCTGCTTGGAAGGGATGTTCGTGCGTGCCATCGGCGGCGAAGACGCCGTCTTTGCCCGGCGCTTCCTAACGAGCTTGGGATTGGTCAAGTGGCGATGTCGATGGCCTGCCGCATACGCGTTCCGGCCCATCCCAGAATACTTTTAATCCACTGGCTTCTCGTCGCCGCCGGCGCCTTGGTCCGCTTCCGCCGGGTAGGGGATGACATTATTTGGGAGCATCCACAAGCCGCAAGGTTCAGTCTTGACACACCATCCTCGGGAGGTTATACTGTTCGAACTTTCAGCGAATCCAAGTTGCATTTTGTCTTCAATCGCAGGGTAGCGGACACATCGCGAGCTCTCGATTTTGAACGTTGAAATGTTCGTCCAACTGGTTGCAACGTAAACGCATCAGGTTGGACGAGCCACCTTCCAGCGCCCGCCTGCTTGCGGTTCGCGGAGGGTGTGGCATCCGCAATGGAGTTTGCCAAAGCTCTCCGCTGAGCCGCCGAACGTCACCGGCATGAAGTCCATCAAAAACTTTTATAGGCGCTTTTTAGAACTTCATTTTTAGATTCTTTATGACTTCTTTATAAGTTTTTAATGGCTTTTTAATGTCTGCCCATGAAAGGGCAGGCTTGATCGAATTAACAAGGAGAGATCTGATGTCGTCTGCATGTTTCCGAACATACCCGGTTTCCTTTGCACCTGGCGATCGTCGCTCGCCGCGTTCGATGGTTCGTTCCGTCTTACGGACGGCTCTGGCAATTTCCTGCGTTTTGGCGCTGTGCTCGGTCAGCTACGGCCAGTCGACCTTCGGTACCGTGCTCGGCACCGTCAAGGATCCATCGGGCAGCTTGATTCCGATGGCCGTGGTCACTTTGATGAACACGGGTACGAACGCCGAGCACTCGGCGGTCACCAAC
>JBEKHQ010000212.1:0-5753 GCA_050012195.1 Bryobacteraceae bacterium
ATCGCACGCTTTTCCCGAGGTCGGCTACTATCGGCAAGAGCAGGAGCTGCTCGATTACGGGTCCGACGAATTCCTGCTGCGCTCGATCTCACAATTCACCGGCGGCCGATTCAATCCCGCGCCGCGGCAGGTTTTCGAGGCGAGCGGCCGTTCCGAAGCATCCACTCTGCGGCTGTGGCCAGGCTTGCTGGCTTTCGCGATTCTCTTGAACCTGACCGAGCTGATCATGCGCAAAGGCAAAGCCGTCGTCGATTCATTCCGGGGGGACAAGACTTAGCTCCACCACCGTCTCGATGTGGGACGTCTGCGGAAACAGATCCACGACGGTGATCTTTTCGATGCGGTAATTTGCGTCGATGAGGCCGCGCAAATCTCGCGACAGAGTGGCAGGGTCGCAGGATACGATCGTGAGTTTTGGCGCACGGATGCGCGCGAGTTCCGCGACCGCCTCTTTGCCCAACCCGGCGCGCGGCGGATCGGCGAGGATGAAAGCGGGCGTGTCGTTGCACTCGGCTAAGAATTGTTCCGTCGAGCAATTCCGTATCTCGGCCTTTCCTTCGAGATTGTGTTCGAGATCGCGGAAGGCGCTGAGGCCCGATTCCACGGCGGTTACTTTCCCGAACCTTTCCGCGAGACGCCGAGAAAACAGGCCGACACCCGCGTAGAGATCCACCGCCCAGCTTCCCTCGCGGTCCGACGTGGCGCACTCCACCAGCGGATCGATCAAGAAGCGGTTCACTTGAAAGAATGAATTGCGGCTCACGCGAAATCCGGCGTAGTCAATCGGTCTGCTGGTTTGCACTTCCGATTCGTTGGTGAACAGCTCCACCGATTCTTCCGATGACCGAACGTGTAACGTCGAGATCGCTTCGTTCAATGCCGGGGATGCGATAGGGCAATGCGTGATCGGGCACAGCCGCCGCGAGCCTTGCTCGAAGTAGCCGACGGTGCCGCGATCGGCGTGGAGTTGAATGCGGTTCCGATAGCCCCACGGCTCGCCCGCGATGGCTGCGATGTCGCCGTCGTACTCGATCTTGCCGACTCGGCGCAGCACTTCGCGCAGAATGGATCGTTTGTGCTCCACTTGTGACGCGTAATCGATGTGCTGATATTGGCAGCCGCCGCATCGCTGGAAGTAAGGGCAGGGCGGCGCGGCGCGCGCGGGCGCGGGCGATATCACTTCGATCAACCGGCCGCGGAACAGGCCTTTCTTGACGGGCGCGACTTCGGCGCGCACCACTTCCCCGGGCAGAACGTAGGGAACCAGCACGACTTTGCCGTCCAGGCGCGCCAATCCCTCGCCGCCGTACACCAGCTTTTCGATCGTCAGAGTCTCTTCGGTAGGCAAGCGAAAGGGTACCATGGTTGATTCACATGAAGGCGCGAATTTTCTCCGGCGTGCAACCGTCCGGAAACTTGCACATCGGCAATTACCTGGGAGCGCTCAAGAATTGGGTCGAGATCCAGGGCGGCTACGAGAGCATCTTCGGCATCGTCGACCTGCACGCCGTCACGGTCTATCAGGAGCCCGCGGAATTGCGCGAGAAGATCCTGGAGACCGCGGCGTTGTTTTTGGCGGTGGGGATCGATCCGAAACAGTCGATGATCGTGGTGCAATCGTCGGTGCCGGAACATTCCGAACTGGCGTGGATGCTGACTTGCGTTACGCCGGTGGGATGGCTGGAACGCATGACGCAGTATAAAGCGAAGGCACAGGCGCAAGAGACGATCGGCGACGGGCTGTTGCAGTACCCGGTGCTGATGGCCGCCGACATACTGATTTATCAAGCCGCTATCGTTCCCGTTGGCGACGACCAGGCGCAGCACCTGGAATTGACGCGCGACATCGCGCAGCGTTTCAACTCGCTCTACGGCGAAACGTTCGTGATGCCTGCGACGCATTCGCCCGTGGTGGGCGCGCGCGTCATGGGCCTGGATGAGCCGGATAAGAAGATGAGCAAGTCGGCGCCAGGGTCGGGTCACGCGGTGGCATTGCTCGACCCGATCGATCAGGTCCGCAAGAAGATCATGCGAGCCACCACCGATTCGCAACCGGCGGTGAACTTCGAAGCGCTGGGCGCCGGAGTGCAAAATCTTCTGAACATATTTCAAGCCTTTAGCGGATGGCCAGCCGACAAGATGAAGAGTCACTTCGAAGGCATGCGGTATGGCGATCTGAAGAAGCAAGTGGCGGAGATGACCATCTCGTGCCTGGAACCGATTCAGAAGCTGTTTGCGGAAATCATGAACGAGCCGGGATACTTGACCGGGGTGCTGCGGGAAGGAGCGGAACGCGTGTCGCCGATCGCGCAATCCACCGTGAAGCTGGTGAAGGAACGAATGGGCCTTTACACGGACGCATGAGTTAGTGAAAGTCATGGGACGGTACGGCCTCCTCGGCAATGTGCATCGGCTCGAAATGCGCGGCTCTGACGGTGCGAACTCCGTCGATATTCTGCATTTCGCCGTGGATGACCAGATAGGCGTTGTTCAGGATGGCGGCGCGTTCGCGATCGAAAACATCCGGCATCACGACGGCGTTCGACACGCCGGTTTCATCTTCGATGCTTAAGAACAGCAGTCCCTTGGCGGTTCCGGGCCGCTGCCGGCAGATCACGCAGCCCGCGATGCGGACCTGGTGTCCATTGGGAATGAATTTCAAACCGCGAGCGGGCGTCACATCGAGAGCATTCAACTTCTCGCGGTGAAATGCCAGCGGGTGTTTGCCGATGGTGAGATGCGTGCCGCGGAAATCGGAGTTCAGGCGCTCGCCGTCGTTCATGGGAGCGAGCGGCGATTGAGATGCGGCGGAGGCGGTCGCGGCGAAGAGCGGTCCGGCGGGACGTAGGGCGAGTTCGGATTCCCAAAGCGCGGCGCGGCGGTGTGTGGGATTAGCGGTGATGAAATTGAGCGCGCCGATTTCGCTCAGCTTTCGCAGTTCGTCTTTGCGAAGTTCCGGGGCGCGGTTTACGAGATCCTGAATGCTTGAAAACGGCTGCTGTGCGCGGGCGGCGAGGATCGCTTGCGCGGCGCTCTCCCGCAGGCCTTTGACGTAGTTGAGCCCCAGACGAACGTGCTTCTCGCCGTTGTGTTCTTCGATGGTGCAGCGCCAGCTAGACCGCGTGACGTCGATCGGCTGGAAGTGCAGGCCGTGACGCTGAGCGTCTTTCACCAATGTGGCCGGCGCGTAAAATCCCATGGGCTGATTGTTGAGGATCGCAGCGGTGAAAGCGGCCAGGTAGTGGCATTTGAGATAAGCGCTGGCATACGCGATCAACGCGAAACTGGCGGCGTGCGATTCCGGGAATCCATACAGCGCAAATGCCGTGATGGATTGAACGATGGCGTCCTGCTGTTTGCCGACGATGCCCTTGCGCTGCATGCCTTCGCGCAGCCTGGTTTCGATTTCGACCATGCGCGCCTGCGACCGTTTGAATCCCATGGCGCGGCGCAATTCCTCGGCTTCGCCGCCGGTGAAATCGGCCACGATCATCGCCATGCGCAGGAGCTGTTCTTGAAATAAGGGCACGCCGAGCGTGCGCGCGAGCACCGGTTCAAGCGACGGATGCAGGCACTCCGGCTTTTCGCGGCCCTGCCTGCGTCGCAAAAAAGGATTCAGCATCTTGCCCACTATGGGGCCGGGACGGATGATGGCGACCTGCACCACGATGTCGTAGAAACGCTCGGGCCGCAGGCGCGGAAGGCAGGACATCTGCGCGCGGCTTTCCACCTGAAACAGCCCTATGGTGTCGGCATTGCGCAGAGCCGCGTAGACCAGCGGATCGTCCTGCGGAAGATGCGCGAGGTCCACTTCTTCGCGGTAGTCGTCGCGAATAAGCTGGATGGAATCCTCGAGCACCGCCATCATGCCGAGCCCCAGCAGATCCACCTTGATGATCCCCATGTCGGCGCAATCTTCCTTGTCCCACTGAATGACTACGCGGCCGGGCATTGTTGCCGGTTCGAGCGGAACGACGGAATCCAACTGGCCTTCGCAAATTACCATGCCGCCGGAATGCTGACCCAGGTGGCGAGGCAAATCCTGGATGGCGGCGTACAGATCGAGGAACTTCGCGATCACCGGATTATCGGGCGAGAAGCCGGCTTCGCGAAACTGGCGCTGCGCGGTTTCCTTGGGATCGGTCCAGCCCCAGGAGGGAACCATTGCGGAAATTCGCGCGAGGTCGGGTTCCTCGAAGCCCAGCACTTTTCCGATATCGCGGACGGCCGAGCGCCCGCGGTAGGTGATGATGTTGGCGGTCATGGCTGCGCCGAGCTTGCCGTAGCGTTCGTAGACATATTGAATGGCGAGCTCGCGCTGATCGCCGCTGGGGAGATCGAGATCGATGTCCGGCCATTCGCCGCGCTCTTCGGAAAGAAAGCGCTCGAACAGCAGATCCATCGCAACGGGGTCGACCGCGGTGATTCCGAGCGAGTAGCAGACGGCGCTGTTGGCGGCCGATCCGCGTCCCTGCACCAGGATGTTGCGGCGTCGGCAGAACTCGACGATATCCCAAACGATGAGGAAATATCCGGGCAGGCCGAGTTTTTCGATGAGAGCGAGTTCGCGCGCGATCTGTCGGCGGGCGCGCCGGTAGAGCTCGGCGTCGTGCGAATAGCGGGCGAACGCGCCTTCCTCGGCGCGTTTACGAAGGAATGAGTTCATGGATTCGCCGGCCGGGACGGGATATTTGGGGAACTGGTAGCCCAAGTCGGCGAGCGTGAATTGCAGGCGATTGGAAAGTTCGCGCGTGTTGGCGACGGCTTCGGGGAGGTCGGCGAACAGTTGTGCCATTTCCCGAGCGCTTTTGAGAAACCGCTCGGAGTTGATGTTGAGCAGGCGGCCGGCGTCGGCGATCTGCACTTTGTGGCGCACGCAAGTGAGGACGTCCAGCGCTTCGCGCGATTCGGGCGTGACGTGGCTTACGCCGTTGGTGGCGAGGAGCGGCAAGCGATGCCGCCGCGCGAAATCGATCAAGGCTTGGTTGTGGGCTTCTTCGTCGCGGTTGTAGTGGCGCTGCAATTCGACGTACACGTTTCGCGCGCCGAAGAGATCAAGAATTTGTGTATCCGGCCGGGACGTCAGGCATACCAAACCTCCGTTGAATTCGGCGAAATCGGCGAGAGTGGCGGCGCCCTCGCCCTTGGGGGCGCGCAATTTCATGCGCGTGATCAGGCGGCAAATATTCTGATAGCCTTTTTGGCTTTCGGCGAGCAACGGGTAGACGTGGCCATCGGTGCAGGTGATCTCGGCGCCGATGTGAGCGCGAATGCCGGCTTTTTTCGCTGCCATATGAAAGCGAGCAGCGCCGGAAATGTTGTCGTGATCGAGCATCGCGAGAGCGGGCTGATCGAGCGTGGCCGCGCGCGCGACCAATTCTTCGGGAACAGAAGAGCCTTCGAGAAAGCTGAACGCGGATCGAGCGTGCAGCTCGACATAAGGCGGCAGGCTAATCATAAGCGCCCTCGATGAACCAGCGGTTGTCTGGTTCTCTGTAAATGCGGTAGAGGGCGTGATCGGTCAACGTCACGTCCCACTCGTCGCGATTCCAGGCGGTTCGAGTCCACCAGTCGCCCGTACTTCGCCATGGGCCGGCCGCGTTGAGGACTTTTCCTTGAATGCCAAGCGCGGCGATGCGAGCGGGGCGCTGGTTTTGGAGTTCGACACGAGCCGGGGTGGGCGGACGGAAATAACGGAATGCCTGACGGCTGGCGGCGAGCGGTTGATGATGGGCGATTTGCGGCTGTTGCGG
>JBEKHQ010000213.1:0-5753 GCA_050012195.1 Bryobacteraceae bacterium
ATGTGGCCGTCCCAAGCGGGATTACACCGGGCGATGCCGTGCCGCTCGTGCTGACGGTGGCGGGACAGCAGAGCTCCCCGGTAACGATCGCGGTGAAGTGACGCTCGGTCACTTCCGATACACGACACCGCCTTTCATCACGAACGCGACCTTTTCCAGCGTCGTGATGTCGTCGAGCGGATTGCCCGGCACTGCGATGACATCGGCGAAATAACCCGCCTTCAGCGCGCCGATCTGCCCGTCCCAGCCGAGGAGCTTCGCGCCGTTCAGCGTCCCGGCCTGAATCGCGCCCAACGCGGGCATGCCATACTTCACCATCAGGACAAATTCGCGCGCTTGCGTGCCGTGCGGAAACGGACCGACGTCGGAACCGACGGCCATGGGAACGCCCGCGGCCAGCTGCTTGCGAAATTCCTGTGCATGCAAGTCCAGCAGGTGATGCTGGCGAGTCTGCTGTTCGGGCGTGGCCGCGTGCTCGGCGAAGTATTCCGAAATCGCGAAGGTCGGCACGGCGAAGATCTGCTTCTCTCGCATGATGCGAATGGTTTCGTCGCTGAGCTGATCGGCATGATCGATGGAGGCAACGCCGGCGCGGGCCGCATACAACGTTCCCGGTTCGCCTGTGGCGTGAACGGCGACGCGGTTGCCCACGCGCGCGGCTTCCTGTACCGCGACGCTGAGCTCCGCTTCGGTGTATTGATAGGGGCTGGAGAACTTGCCATTGGTGAACGAGTCCCGGCCAGTTTCGTAAATCTTGATGAAATCCGCGCCAAGTTTGAACTGCTCCCGAATCACGGTTACCAGCTCGGCGGCGTTGTTCGCCCAAGTGGCGTTCGGCAGCACGTGCTGATCGGGGTTGAAGCGAGTGGCGTCCTCATGTCCGCCGAGAACCGAGATGGCGTTGCCGCTAATCCGCAAGCGCGGCCCCGGAATCAATCCGCTGTTGATGGCGTTGCGCACCGCGGTGTCGGCCGCCCCCGCTCCTTCGGTGCCCATGTCGCGCTCGGCAGTGAAACCGGCCAGCAGATCGTCGCGAGCGGCCAGCGTGGCGACGATAGTGCGCTGGGGCACGGATTCCTCGACGGTTTGCAGATCTTCCTCGCCCGGATGCAAGAAAAGGTGCACGTGCGCGTCAATTAAGCCCGGCATCAGAGTCGTATCGCCGAGGTCGAGTATTTCCGCGCCGGGGGGATGCGTCACCGCAGAGCCGCGTTCGGCAATGCGTTCGCCGCGCACCAGCACTTCGCCGGGCGTGAGGATCTTGCCGTTCTCCACTTCCAGGAGGCGCGCGGCATGCAGGACGATGGGACGCTGGGCCGAAAGAGAAGCGCCTGTAAACACGCTCAGCAGGACGAGCTGAAAAGTGTTCATACTTTCACCCCGCGCTTGGCGTCTTCCAGCGCCCGCTCCACTTCCGTCCGGTATTCCTTGAGCAAATGCTCGTCGGTTGCCTCGAAGCGCATCACCAGAACCGGCTGCGTGTTGGAGGCGCGCAGCAGCCCCCAGCCGTGCGGGAAGATCACGCGGACGCCGTCGATGTCCACCGTTATGCGGGTTTGCTTGAAGTGGTCCGCCACGCGGCAGACCACGTCGAATTTGAGCTCGTCGGGGCAGTCCACGCGAATTTCGGGAGTGGAGACCGTTTTGGGAAGCCCCGCGAGTTGCGCCGACAACGGCTGGCCGGATTTCCCGACGATTTCGATCAACCGGCAGGCCGCGTAAAGCGCGTCGTCGTAGCCGCGATAGCGGTCGGCGAAGAACATGTGGCCCGACATTTCGCCCGCCAGCGCGGCTTGTTCCTGTTTCATCTTGGCTTTGATCAGCGAGTGGCCGGTCTTATACATGATGGCGTTTCCGCCCAGCTTGCCGATTTCGTCGTACATCAATTGCGAACATTTTACTTCGCCGATGAAAGTAGCGCCGGGCTTGCGCTGAAGAATCTCGCGCGCATAGATGAGCAGCAGCATGTCGCCGTAAACGACGTTTCCCTTTTCGTCCACCGCTCCGATGCGATCCGCGTCGCCGTCGAACGCGATTCCGAGATCCGCTTTCGTCTCGCGGACTTTCTCGATGAGCTGCGAGAGGTTGGCGGGGACCGTGGGGTCGGGGTGATGATTCGGGAATCCGCCGTCCATGTCGAAAAACAGCTCGGTGACGTCCACATTGAGTCGATCGAATATGCGATGCATCGCCGGGCCCGCGGTTCCGTTGCCCGCGTCGGCGACCACTTTGATCCGCCGGTCGAAATGGAATTGGGAGACGATCTCTTCCACATAGGGAGTCACGACGTCGGCGGTTTGAAGCCCGCCGTCGCCGCGCTCGTAATCGCTCCGTTCGATGATGCGGTGCACTTCCTGGATGCTTTCGCCGTGCAAGGTGTCCGGGCCGCACACGGATTTGAATCCGTTGTACTCCGGCGGATTGTGGCTGCCGGTGATCATCACCGCTCCGCCGGCGTTCAGAAATTGCGCCGAGAAGTAGAGGACCGGAGTGGGAACCACGCCGATGTCGGTGACGTCGCAGCCGGCCGCTCGCAGACCTTGGACGAGCGCATCGCGCAGGCGGGTGGAACTGAGACGGCAATCGCGTCCGACATTGATGTTGCGCCCCCCGCTTTTGCGCCGCAGATAGGTGCCGAGGCCCCGGCCCAGCTCGGCGACGTCTTCCGATAGCAACTCCGAATCGGCAATGCCGCGGATATCGTACTCGCGGAAGATGGTGGGCTTAAGCATATTTCAATTTTAGCGGGAGCGCGAACACCGCGCGCCGAGCGGATGAGAGACTGCCGCCCCTGTCTCAATTTATCCCGAGAGTGACCACGCCGGCGTTACTTAACGCGCCACCGATATCGACCGTCATGACGGCGTCGCCTGAGCTGAGCGGCGGGACGGCGATGGTAACTTCGAGCACTCCTACCAAACCCGGCGCCATGCGGGCGCTCGCCACCTCCGCACTTTGGCCTCCGACCGCCGCTGTGATTGCAATCTCCGGACTGATCGACGGATCCGCGGGCGCCGCGGCGCCATTCGGAATAAGCGCGTTGAGCACGCCCTGTCCAGTCAGATATACACTGAGCAACGTCCCCGGCGCTGCCGCATGATTCGCTCCGTTGGCCGTGCCGTCTTGGTTTAGCGCCATGACATGATTTTGGGCATCCACAAACAAACCGGGCGCGATCGGCTTTATGGTCAACTCCACCGGCGGCAGGACATTAGTACCGGCCACGACGGTCACCGTGGCTCGTCCCGCTGCAATCTCGTACGGGATCTGTGCATTAATCTGAGTGGGGCTCACGTAGGCGAGCGGCGCAGCCACTCCGTTGATAAAGACGCTGGAACCTTCTACAACTTTGGGCCAAGGTGCGGTGGAAGCGCCCATGGTCAGTGGGGCTAAATTGGATCCGAACAAGGCAACCAGGGAACCGGGCGCCACCGGTCCCGGCTGGAATCCAGCGGCATCCACCACCGACGTGACGCCAATAGAGGCCTGATCTTCAAGGCCGAACACGTCCAGGCTGTCGAGCGTGCCCACGTACACCTTACCGTTGGCGATGGTCGGCGTTGTGAACTTCACGAATGAGCTTACGCTCGCCTGGTAGAGCTGATGGCTGAGATCACTCGCATCATAGGCGTGAAGCTGGGCGGCAGAGTCAACCGTCCAGAGGATTCCGCTTTGAGCGCCGTTGGCGGAAATGCTGGGTACAGAACCTAGGCCCCCGAAAATGGAGCTGCCGGCTGAAACCGGAAGGACAGACAGAAGGCCATTCTGTAGCGAAAAAGCCTTTAGCTGGTCGTTCGCAGCGGAAAAATATACGGTGTTGTTGAAGTAGACCGGAATTCCGTAGAGTGGACCCACCGCGCCTGTCAGCGATTGGACAATCTGGTCGTCTGCTTCCGGCTGAAAATGACCCAAGTTATCGCGATCCAGAAGGTAGACCGTGCCGGACTTGCTTCCGCTCACCAATAAGTGAGGGTGCATGGAGCTTCCGGCCCCGTCCGGCAACAAGAGCGCGCCGCTGGAACCCAGGTCCATATCTTTGTCGCTCAGCTCGTCGGCGTCGTGCGGCGTGAAGTAGTCCGCGACGGAAAGGCCGTTCCCGGTGGAGAACTCGATGACGCTCTCGGCCAAATCCGAACCACCCAAATTCGCGTCGAACGTGCCGTTGCCCGACACAGCGTAGATATTGGCGTTAGCGTCCGCCGCCGGCGCGGCCCCGCCTTGCCAGAACGCCCCAGCCTCCCAGTTCGGCGTATCCGTGTAGACTGCGACTTGCTGGAACGTGCGTGCGTCATATCCGATAATCCACCCGTGGTAATTTCCGCCATCGCAATGGGATGCCCAAGCCGTATAGACCACGCCATTCAGCAACAGCAGACCCGCCCGCTGCTTATACAACCAGGGCTTGAACTGAACCATGGTGTTGCCGTCGCCTTGGCCGGGGACCGACGCGTGGATTTCCACCGGACTGCCGATCTTTTCAGCGCCGGTTGCGACATCGAGCGCGTGCAGCTGATGCACGAAGGTGTCCCTGGATGGTTCCGTCATCGCGACGACATACAGGGTGCCGGTGGCCTGGTCTATGACAGGCGTTCCGGTGATGCCGACTTCGGGCGCGATCGAGGCGCATTGCAAATCGGTGGCTGACGCCGTCCACACGCCCCGCGCGGCATCGAGAAAGCTGACGTGCCATAGCGGAGCTGCGAGAAAGTTGTCGGCGTCGAAGGCGTACACGCTGTCATGTTCGGTGGCCACAAAGACGACGTTGTGGATTCCCTTGCCTGGGATCAGAACTCCCGGCAGGTACAAAGGCTGTGCGTAAACCTGACCGTCCACCGGATAGCTGAAGAGCCTCCCAAATTGGCCGGAGCTAACGCTGGCCGGAGTGAGGATCGTTTCGTTAAGATTTTGTCCGGTTCGCGCGAGGTCGTTGTGATAGGTCAGGACATTTACGTGACAACTCCAGAAGAGGGCGCACGCGAGAATCGAGTGGGTGGGGCGCATTAACGCCGTTATTATACTGTTGGCGGGGGATGCCGTGAAAATCGGGTGGCTGGCACGCCCAGCAGAATCTTCACGCGATTCTGGCGAGCAACGAATCCTTCGCTTCCTCGAGCTTGCCATCTCACGCGTGACGGCGGGAAACCGCCGGAGGAACTCGCCCACAAATGGCCGCCCTCGAGGTGGACGATCGGGTTCTTGATTGAACTCTGGCCCCACGAACACTTGCGATTTGTTCCCCGCGGCATCGGGGTGTGATATGCTTCCAAGTACTTCGATCCACGGAGGCTATTGCGATGAAGAAAGTGTTTCTCGGTCTCGTCTTTTCGGCGTCGGTTGGCTTTCCTATTCTGGCCGCGCTCAAAGTGGCCGATATGGCGCCCGATTTCTCAGCTCGAGCGTCATTAGCCGGTAACGAGTTTACCTTTTCACTCCCGGAAGCACTGAAAAAAGGCCCGGTCGTCGTCTATTTTTACCCTTCCGCTTATACCAAGGGCTGCGATCTCGAAGCTCACACATTCGCGCAAGAGAAAGAAAAATTCGATGCGGCCGGCGCCACCATCATTGGCGTATCGGCCGACAGCATCGCGCGACTGGATCTGTTCGCGGCGGACCCGGATTATTGCGCCGGAAAGTTTCCCGTGGCCTCCGATCCCGATCGAAAGATTGCCACCTCCTACAATCTGACGGCGGGCAGCCCAAGAGCCGGCATGAAGGACGTGCGCGGCGCAGACATCGATCATGACTTTATCGAG
>JBEKHQ010000214.1:0-5752 GCA_050012195.1 Bryobacteraceae bacterium
GCGGGGATTCTCGAGGTGGCCGTGGGAAATGGATTGTCCGGCGAAATCGGTTCCTCTCTTTGCGTTGCGCCGCGCGCGTCGTTGCTGTGAAAACTGAATCCGCCCTGCACATAGAACTCCGTCTTGGACCAGGGCCCGAAAATCAAACTCGCTTTGGGTTCGGGCATGAATTGGGTAACCGTAGCGGAATTGGCGGCCGCAAAGTTGACCACCGGAGCGCCGGGTAATTCGGTCGCGGTATAACTCGGAGTCAAGCTGGTGACGGCATCTCTTACCTCGTCGCCGCGGAAGGCCAGGACGGTGCGGAATTTGTCCGCCCACTGGATCCTGTTTTCCACATAAAAGCCGGACATCGTCTCGGTAAATCTATTCACATCCGTATCCGCGGGCAGAACCGATACCAGGTTCGGATCGGTGGAGCATGCGTCGATGGGTTCGTCATTGCACGCGTTGATATCGTTTTTGTCCGTGCGCACGCGATTTTCCGTCCGGTAAAGGCCGTTGTGGACCCAATCGTTGCGGACCTGCAGTCCGAACGTATTTTCCACCTTGCGCCCGAACCACTGGCTGAAAATCGTGTGGCGTGCGTCGATCCCCAGCACAAAGCGGCTGTCCTGCTGTTCGAACTGATCGCCCTTAACGGGGTCATCCAGGTAGTAAGTGAAATCGGAAAAGAGATTGAGGTAATAATAAAATCCGTAGGCCATGATTTGCGTTCTGGAATGATCGTTCTGGCGATGCCATTCAGCCTGCAAGCTATGACGCTGTGAATTGCCGCCGTCAGTAGGGTTCAGCGCGCCGAAGTAACCAACGAGGGGCACGGCGGTGATAGGAATCTGGTCGCTTGAGTACCAATTTCCGTGGTAAGCGTGGGCCGTGATGCTGAAACCATTGGCTTCGTCGCCCTGGCTGCAGGTCAGAAGGCCGTTTAACTTGGAATAATTATCCGAATGCGACCATGGACCGTCGTCGTGATAAAACTCTCCGCCGAAGAGCAAATTGCCCGAGCCGACCTTTTCCGATACGCCGAAGACGGCCCGCTCATAGCCATACATGCCGCCTTCCAATTGGAAGAAGTTCTCGGGCAGCGTCTTGTAGAATTCAAGATGGGCCGACCCGGCTGAGCCATAGTCGCCGACATCCGCGTAATAGGGACCTTTCTCGTAATTCACCCGCTGCACAAGCTCCGGGATGACGATGTTCATGTCTGCGTACCCCTCGCCGTGCGCATGCGACGGCAGGTTTAGCGGCATATCTTCGAGGAAAACGGCAAAATCTGTGCCGTGGTCGAGATTGAACCCGCGAAGAAAATATTGGTTGGCCTTGCCGCCGCCGGCGTGTTGAGTGATGATGACGCCGGGAACCGTCTCCAAAGCTTCTCCCGAACGAAGAATGGGGCGATCCTGGATTTCGTCTGCGCCCACCGTTCCCTGGGTGGCGGATTGGGCGATTCCGGTGAGGTCATCCGCGCGGCCTTGCACGTTTACGGTGGTGCTCATAGACCCCAAGGCCAAAGAGATCCGGAATGGGGCGGGCGCCACAGCACCTATCGCGACGGGAATTTCTTTGGTTTCAAAATCGGCGTGAGATACCACGAGTCGATAATTACCTGCCGCGAGTCCGGAAATCGTAAAGGAGCCAGTCATATCCGACTCGGTCGTTCTGAGTACGATATGGTTCGCGCCTTGAACCTGCACGGAGGCCCCGGCGATCGCGGCGCCAGAAGAATCGACGACAGTTCCCGATACAACTATGTCCACGGCCCAGGCACACCACATTGCTGCGAATAGGATCGAAGTGATGACGACCGAGCGTCGGGGCATAGGCTCCTTTCATCTGTGCTACAGAAGTGAGAAGTGTGCTACTGATCCAAAGAGATGATAGCGCTAATCCTCACGTGCTACGTATTTCGGGGTTTTGGCTTTCTGCCCCGTCGGACCACTCCTGGTAAGTTGCACAAGGTCCTTTTTGCGATGCATATGCAAGGAGGATGGTCTTTCCTCGAACTAGTTTAGGACCCGTTTCCGCGATAGCCGATAGAAACCTCGCGGCAAATCTGCCGCGACCAGGACTCCTCAGGGCCCGCACCGGTAGTTCTCGCGCATGGTGGCCAGGAGGCGGTTAGCCGGAGCCGGAGGGACGCCGAATTCGGCGGTCCCATCGGGCGCGCTAGCGGCGGCTGCTACCGATTTGCTCGAACGCACGATAGGGCGGAGGGCCGGAACGATAGTGGAGTCGCTGATAAGCGAAAAGCGGTAGCAGCCGCCGGTACGGGCGGCCACCATGCGCGTACCAGTTTAGGCGCGGGAGCGCAACAAGGACGGGCCTTCCGGCCCGTGCGGTAGTTTGCGTTGGGTCTAGGGACGACTCTAGACCCCGCCCTATACCCTACCCTAGACCCTGACCAGTGCTTTGCGACGCCGGTAGGCGTTACGGTTTTGGCCCATGGGGCGTTAGCGAGGTTAGGGTTTTTCCGGCATACGATTCGGCACCTTGGCATTTCAACCAGGGCGCTCATTCTTCATGGCATTGTTGGGCTGCGCCGACAACCTACTGTTTGTCGAAAACGGCTACTGCGGTGAACGCTTTGCCGTCGGAGCCAGTCCCTTTAATGGTCGCAGTCATGGTCTTGCCATCCTTCGACACTACGTCTTGGACGGTGCTATGGTACGTGCCGCCCTTCTTTGAACGCTCCTCGGTAATCGAGTTGTCGTTGACCTGTTTGAAGGCGACGGTGTCCCACGTGAGGCCCGCGCCCGTCACCGGAACCGCTTTGCCGTCGTATTTCGGGGCGTAGCTGTTCTCGATCTTCGAGCCGTCCGCTCGTTCCCCTTTGGTCGAAATCTTCGCCCCACCGTCGGCCGCCTCCCGCGTTACGGTAAGGCTTGCAATCGGCGACACGCCGGGAGCTTGTTTCGATTTTCCGGCGTTGTACTTCCAGGTGCCGAGCGTGTTGTCGGCCCCAAGCGCGATGGCCACCATGGTGAGCATCGCGAAGATCATGCCAAGAACTCGTTTCATTTTTACGCTCCTTTGGGCCGGAACTGGCTTCTGTTCCGGATTCCTCCGCCAGTATACTCCAGTACGCACAACGCTATATTTCCTCGGATCTGAAGTCAAACCAAGTGCTGCCCGATGGGATCGCCGTCAGGTTCCGGGGAGGCAGAGGTTTGGATTGTTGAAGAGCCCCGCTGCACCGATGCTGTCAACAAAAGTGCCCTGGAAGTTCGAAGCTGAGTTTGTGGCTCGCCGGCATGGATTCGAACCACGATTTACGGGTAGCCCATTCCCTGAAAGCTCCTCCGCGAGTGCCGGATGTGCCTGCGGGTTACCGCACTGGTCGTGGTCTAGTCCGCTTCGGGACGGCGCTTCTGCGAATCAAGCGACGATCTAGAACTCTTGCGCGGCGCTCGGCGCGAATGGTCTCCTGTGCAATTTACAAATCAGCCGCTTGTAAGGAACCAAAAAACAGTCTTGTGATATCTCGTTAGTACTCTTGCCGTGTAGCAAATTCGCGGCGTAGTTGTCGATCGGCGCGATCGAGTTCACCGTCGTCTAGGGCGACCAGAAAAAGGCGAAAAGCTCTCCACGCAGCACAATCGAGCAGGTTGGTTTGCGGCATCAGTTTCCTATTAGCTATCCGAGCCCTCGCCTGCGAGGGTCTGACAGGCAAGGGCAAGCAAAGAAAGTGGACGCCGCCAGCCCCTGGGGGGCTTAGCGGTGTGAGAGGAATTATTTGGAGGAGACGCGATAAGCGCGGGTACCGTCGGCAAGATTGGCGGAGATGACGCGCAGGCCCATTTTCTTTTTGACTGCTCCGCTTAGGAAGCCGCGCACCGAGTGAGCCTGCCAGTCGGTGGCCTTCTGCAGTTGCGCGAGCGAAGCGCCGCCGGGCCGTTTGAGCAGCGCCAGGATCTTGGCGGTCTTGGACCCGCGCCGGGCCGCGCTCGACGTAGTCGGTTTGGCTTTGGTGTTGCGGCTAGAAGGTTTACTGGCACGCCGGCTCGAGGGACGCGAGGGCTTAGCGTCGGTGGCCGCGGGTGCGGCGGGTTTGTTTGAGGGCATCATTGTGTCTTTTTCTCCTTTGGTGGCCCGTGGGCCTGCTGTCACGGCCATTCATCCCTCTTGTCGCGCGACAGTGCAAGGCAATTGTGGCGCTCCGGCGAAGATTTTGGCGAAGAAACGGGGATGTGTGGAAACTCTAGATTCAGTCCTCCACCAGGGGCTCCCTGGGCACCAACCTGGCTTGGTAAATCGGATCCTCCTCGACCCACTCCGGTTATTGCCCTGGCCGGCATTGCCGACAACTACCATCTCCCAGGCGCTCACAGTTCTTCCCGAGTTCCTGCATCACATCTTCCAGGCACCGGCCCGGTCGACATAGCCGCAGGTAGCGCTTTGTAGATCTCGAAACTGGCTTCTTTGCCATTCCCAGTCCATGGAGCGAGCGATGTGACGCAGGACTTTCTCGGTGATGGGATCGGGCCCAGCTACGATCTTGGGCAAGAACAGCAGGTGTTCTTGGATCTCGGGCGCTAGATCGGCTAGCCGCAGTATCTGGGACAACCGCGCCCGACTGACCCGGCCCGCTTCGGCCAGGTTTCGATAGCTCGGCACTTTCTTCTCGCGAACCAAACCCTCTAACTTGATGCGGAGCGCCATGAGTCGGCTCACCCGAGGGATGCGATCGACGTCCTCTTCGTTGGATGTCACTGCGACCCTCATCCCGGGCCGAGTCCGCTTCGGCAGTGTGTATTCGGTTTGTGTGCCATCGTGGAATCGAATCGAAACGCGCTCGGAGTTCGAGTGGCATTCCAAACGCGCAACCGCCGAGCGAACCGTGTCCCAGTTCAACCCGGTGCCGAGCATTGGCTCCAAGGCTCGCAGCAAGGATCTCTCCAGATCCTCCGAGCCGATGGGTTTCTGAATGCACGCTCGGTTCTGGTTTCGTACTGTGCCATAATCGACCTGCGCTTCTTCGCCAGGGGCCGTCTCAATCACCACGCGCGCTTCCGGCGTTGAAGATCCGCGCAGCTTCCGCACGAAGCGTTTGACGCTGGCGTATTTTTCGGCGAAGCCGTGGCCGTCCACCAGATCTTGCCAAATGGCCATGGCGTTCCGGCCTTTGGCCAGCTCAGCTTCGATGAACTCCCGGTAAGGTTCGCAGGCGCTATCCGACGGAGTTGAGGTCCGCTTCTGGGTCTCGCCCGCAGGGCCATTTTCGTGTCCAGGGTCGGTGGACACCTGTATGGCCGGTTTTGGATGGCCGCGTCCCCAGCCTCCTGGAGGTCGGACGGGAATGCCCGCCGCTTTTAAATAGGTTGAGACCGTTTCGCGCCGAATGTGTACGGCTCGTTCAATCCGCCTTAGGGACCAGCCAAGTCGGCCGAGCGCAAGGACTTGCTGTTTGTTTTCTTCGCTCAAGACATTCACCGCCGGAGGATAATCCTCCGTCTCAGTCAATGTCCTGGATCAGCTATTCCGTTGGCCGCTTTTCAGGTGTCCACCGATGGCCGGTTTTGGGTGTCCCCCGAGGACCCTCGGTGGACATCTGAAAACCGGCCATACGTGGACACTTCAAAACCGGCCAACGGAGCGGAACCAGGACAAGAGTAGTTATACCTTGATGCCGGCTGTTTGAGCAAACATTTTTTTCTAAATCACGCCTAGTCCGGTTTATACTAGCCTCACCTGGGCGGAGGGTACGGCAACGCAGGGATGCGACCGGAGCGCCGACCCAGCGGCCGGAATG
>JBEKHQ010000215.1:0-5746 GCA_050012195.1 Bryobacteraceae bacterium
AATACTTGGCGGTTACGCCGTTGAAAGCTTTGTTAGCGGCCTTTACGCGTTCCGCATCGGTCGGAAAGGACAAAGTGTATTCATTGCTGCCGGGGTTGGCGCCAACCTGGGCGTTCTCAATCCGCATGGCCTCGGCCAGCGCTTGCTGGCGCGCCTTGTGCTCGTGGCTGCGGTAGAGCGTGATCGCCAGAACCACAACCAGCACGCCGACGCCGATGCCGCCCCATCGAATGACCTGCCGCCGATGTTCGGAGACGTACTCGACACTGTGCTGGACTTCCAGCGCGAACTTATCGCTCTTTAATTCTTTGCGGGTGAGCCTAGCCACGGAAACCTCGTTGCGGGGAAACTTCAGAATAACACAAGTTGTGTTCCATTGCCCGTCGCGTGGGATACCAAGCCGCGCCGGCGATCTCCCGCGCCCCACAAGCGCTGAGAAAAATTTGCACTCTCCGCCTCTACATCGTTATGAGAATCACAGTCGAAGCCAATTGCCCTCAATGCGGCTCTCACAACTTACGGCGGTCGCAACAGAGCAGCCTGCTCGTATGGCTTTCTCGCCGCTGCGGCCTGGATACGTATCGCTGCCGTAGCTGTTTCCGGCGCTTCCTGGGCCCCAAAACGGCAGTCTCTTCCGGCCACGCGCAACTAGCTCCTCTGGCGCCGACGCACACGCCCGCCGCGGCGAACTAGCCGGCCCTGGCCGTCAGGCGAAGCTGCGCACCGCCGAAGCTTCGTCGTCGAACACCTCGAACACCGTGTACAACTTGGTGATCTGCAACAGGTCCTTCACGCGCTTGTTCAAACCCAGCAGCTTCAGTTGGCCGCCGTGATTCGTCACGGTGGTGAAACTCGATACCATTTCTCCGATGCCTGAGCTGTCGATGTAGGAGACTTCGCTCAGATTCAGCAGCAGCTTCTTTTCGCCCTTGTTCGCCAAATTACGAATTTCGTCTCGGAAGCTGCTGGCCGCCTCCCCCAGGGTGATCCGCCCAGCCGCATCGATTACAGTTACGTCGCCTACTTGCCGCGTCGATAGTTTTACGCTCACGAATTAAAACCTCCTCGCATTGTCTTGGATCTCGTCAACTGGCCTTGGCCAGGTATTTCACCATTCGTACTTCGGTCCCCGTGGGCTCGCCGCGCCGCACCTGGAACTCATCCACGAACGCGCGAATCAAAAGCAGCCCGCGCCCGGATTGACGCAGCAGATTCTCTTCAGCCAGCGGATCGGGCAGTTCGTTCAGTTCAAAACCATCGCCTTCGTCGGCGATCACCACCGTCAGCCGGTCCGCGTCCTGGGTGACCGAGAGGTGAACCTTCTTACGAGCGTTGTAACGGTTCCCATGCACCACCGCGTTCACCATGCTCTCACGAACCGCCATCCCGAGCTGATGCAATTCGTCCTCTCCGAATCCAATATCCTGTGCCGCTTTAAGAACTTCCGTCTCCGCGACCTCCACGCTGTCCAAAGTGGAATCGAGAAGCATGCGTCGTTCCGCCATATTTTCGCTATGGGGCCACGCCGTGGCCAAGTCGAATGCTTACAGTAAAATACTCCGCTGGGTTCTGTCAAGAACGCGTCCTCGCGCGTTATCCTGGAATCTATGAGAAAGCTTCTCATTGCAGTGGGATTGATGGCCATCGCCGGCGCCCTGTGGGCCGGCGTCGTCAAGGGCCGCGGCCAGTCCAACGCGCGGATTCTGCTCGAAGTCTACAGCGATTATCAATGTCCGTATTGTAAGACGCTTTATGAGAACACGCTGCGTCCGCTCACGGCCGAATACGTGGATACCGGCAAGGTTTACCTGATTCACCACGAGTTTCCGCTTCCCCGGCACGCCTATGCGATGCAAGCGGCTTGCTACGCCTGCGCGGCGAATCGGGTGGGCAAATACGATCAAGTCGGCGAGGTTCTGTTCCGCGAGCAGCAGAGCTGGTCGACCAGCGGCAAGGTTGAGGAAACGGTGGCGAGCGTTCTGACGCTCGCGGAGGCGAAGAAAGTACGCGCTCTGGCCCGCGACCCCGCCATCGCCGCCGAGGTGCAAGAGGATATTCGCGCCGGACAAACCGCGCGCGTGGACGGCACCCCGACCATGATTCTGACCTGTCGGCAAAAGCAGTACCGCCTTCCGGTCACGGCCAGCTATCCCATGCTTCGCCGGTTCATCGATCAGCTCCTGGCTAATAACTGATAGTGCGGCTCGGCAATTAATTAACGTGCGGCGCGTTCTTCTGATATTGCGGCTGTTCCTCGCGGTGGTCTTCATCTACGCCGCCTACACCAAGCTGCGCGATCCGTGGATGGTGTTCGCCATGTCCATCGACGCCTACCAGCTCCTGCCTGAGTGGGCCGTGCTGACGCTGGGACGCACATTGCCCTGGCTCGAACTCGTCCTCGGCCTGCTGCTGGCCTTAGGCTTCCGGCTCCGCTACACGGCGTCCGGGGCAACCGCGCTGCTGGCAGTCTTCTTCACCATCATGTTGTGGGCATTCGCCAAGGGTATGGCGATCGACTGCGGCTGTTTCGGCCCCGGAGACATGATCGGCCCGCGAACGCTGATGCGCGACGGAGCGCTGCTCGCTATATCGGGCACGCTGACGGTCTTGGCGATGCGGCGGGCGGCTCGGCCGCGCTGAATCATCAGATCGTCTCTTCTTGCGCCGTCAACGGGCCGCCGGCATCCCCGGTATTTGGCGTTCCGGCGGGTTCGATCAAAAGGATGTGGGTCTCTTCGTCGGCGCACGGGCAATGCTCCACGCCCTTGGGGACGACGAATAGTTCACCGGGCTCCAGCACGACGTCCTCGCTCCCCCGCAACTGGATGCGAAGCCGCCCTTTGAGAACCAGGAAAAAATCGTCGGTATCGTCATGTTTGTGCCACACGAACTCGCCTTTTGTCTTTACCACCGCAATTTTATAGTCGTTCAGGCGAGCAACGATCTTAGGCGAGAAAATGGCGTCGAAAGTACCCAGCTTGGCTTCCAGATTTACTTTGTCCATAGGTGCTCCCTGAGCATAAAAAAGGCCGGGCAACCTGCCCGGCCTTTCACACGGAGGAGAAAGCGCTTTACCTTGCGGCCAGTAAAGCTCGTAGATGGCGAGCCCGTTCCGGCGACCGGAGCTGGCGCAACGCCTTGGCTTCGATTTGTCGGATCCGCTCGCGGGTGACATCAAACTCTTGCCCGATCTCTTCCAGAGTGTGCTCGCGCTCGCAGCCGATGCCGAAGCGCAGCCGAATCACTTTCTCCTCTTTCGGAGACAGGGTTTTCAAAATATTGGCGGTCTCGTCCCGCACGTTGGAATCGATCACCGCGTCCACCGGAGACCCCACCCAACGATCCTCGATCAGATCGCCCAGCGCCGATTCCCCGTCGCGTCCCACCGGCGTTTCAAGCGACACCGGATCGCGCGAAATGGTCTTCAGCTTTTGGACCTTCTCCACCGGAATGTCCATCCGGCGGCTGATCTCGTCGTTGGTCGGCACGCGGCCAAGTTCCTTCTCCAGCTCGCGAGTCGCGCGCAGGAACTTGTTCATGCTCTCGTTCATGTGCACCGGAATGCGGATGGTGCGCGATTGGTCCGCGATCGCTCGCGTAATCGCCTGCCGAATCCACCAGGTGGCGTAGGTCGAAAACTTGTAGCCGCGCCGGTATTCGAACTTGTCGGCGGCGCGCATCAGGCCGATGTTGCCTTCCTGGATCAGATCCAGCAGGTGCAACCCACGATTGACGTACTTCTTGGCCACCGAAACCACCAGGCGGAGGTTCGCCTCCACCAAGTCCTTCTTGGCGCGTTCCGCTTCGATTTCGCCGTGACGGATCACCGACAGACTGTGGCGCAGGTCGACAACCGAGGCGCCCGCGGCGGTCTCGAGTTTCCGGACTTCCCGGCGCAACTCGCGCGCCCGCGCTTGTGCGGTAATTCCCGACCGGCCCTCGAGCTTACGCAGTTCCGACTCGAAATGCGCCAGCTGTTCCACCGCGTGCTCAATTTCCTTCGAGAACTGCTTCCAGCGCGAAGGTAGCCAGGCAATACGCCGGATGGCGCGCGACATCTCCACCTTGGCGCGGTTGAGCTTGCCCTGCCAACGGCGGCGGATGCGCTTGTTGCTCAGAGGAATCGTTTCCAGCTTGTCGAGCAACTGCTGCTGCCGCTTATGCAGCCCGCTAATCTCGCCGAATTCGCTGCGTACTTCGGCCTGCTTTTTGGTATCGGCGGGACTGCCTTCCTCGACGTCGCCCAGATCCACGAAATTGTCGAGTTCGTCGTCGCCGCGCTTCAACGTCTCAGCGATCTCTACCGCGCGCAGTTGCACCAAGGCGGAGCGGCTGATGGACTTCTGCATCCGCAGCTTGCCTCGCTCCATGCGGCGGGCCAGGTTCACTTCGCCTTCGCGAGTCAACAAGGGAACCGCGCCCATCTCGCGCAGATACACGCGTACCGGGTCGTCGGTGTAAATCGACTCTTCGGCCTGCTGGGCCGCCGGAAATTCCTCGTCTTGAACTTCTTCCGGATGGAAGAAATTTGCGTCTTCGTCGAAAGGAATCCCGAGAGGCTCGTGGCTCTCGGCTAAAAAATGATCTTCAAACTGATCCACGTTGGAAACTCACCTCCCCATTGGACACAGAACTTCCTACCGCCCTTGGGGTGTAATCTTTTACAGACTTCTCGTTCCGTTGCGCGCCAGGCCGCCGAGCCGAGCGAATCCAGTAGCAATCGATTATAGCATCGAATCGTTTTCGAAGTTAAGTCCTAATTACAAGATGTTTTGCCTAGCCTTTGGTTACAGGAAACTTAGCCACCTTAGACTCCCCCACCAGCCCCGGTCATTGACGTTTCTGTAGTACTAAGTTCTTCAGTTCATTCAGAAAAGCTTCTACGTCCTGAAAATCGCGATAAACCGAGGCGAACCGCACATACGCGATCTTGTCGAGGTTCCGAAGCCGGTCCATCAGCATCTCTCCGATCTCGGTGGTTGTAACCTCTCGCTCCGCGCTATCGGCCAGTCGGGCTTCCACCTGGTCCACGATCTCGCCCAGTTTCGGCATCGGGACCGGCCGCTTCTCGCTGGCCTTCAGAAGCCCCGTCAACACCTTCTGACGATCGAATTTTTCCCGCCTCCCATCCTTTTTGACGACCATGTAGGGGATTTCGTCGCTTTGTTCGTAGGTCGTAAAGCGTCTCTCGCACCCCAGGCACTGCCGGCGACGCCGAATCACGTCCCCCTCCTTGCTTTCCCGCGAGTCAATGACTCGATCCTGCTTGAACCCGCAAAATGGGCAAGTCATAGAGGTTCCTCTTTCGGCACCTGCTCAACGGCTAGTTGCCTGATCTTACGCCAATTCCAGCCTTCGTGTGCAGCGCATAGCATTCCGAACGGGACCACCACCACAAAAGTGAGCAGCCAGATGAAAATCGCGATCCCGGTCGCAATTTCGAGCGGCACGCCGTAAATTCTTGTAAGACAAAGAATACACACGACTTGTAGACCACCTCCGACGCCGGGAAGCTGGACGATGCTGCCGAATCCCATGAAGCCCAGGATTACAATTACATCTGTAATATTCAGGCTGGCGATCACCCGGAAAGAGTGGAAAAGAAAGTAGTAGCTGCCGACGATCGCACCCCAGAGCAGCGCTGTGTAAAATACCAGCAGCGCCACAAGCCGTGGCTCGCGCGTCGAATCAAGCCCGCGCGCCAACGATGTAAGTAGCTTAACGCTATGCACATAGTACTTGTCCG
>JBEKHQ010000216.1:0-5746 GCA_050012195.1 Bryobacteraceae bacterium
GTTGAGGCTATCGCGAGATCCACTACTGACGATCCCATCAGAGGGAGGCTTGGACGCGAGGACCCCAGGCGCTGACGCTCACGATTCGTATAGGTGGTTGCTTGATTGCCGAACACGATGGCAACAAAAGCCACCGTTTGCAGCGTTTCGATTTCAAAACCCAAGCGGAATTTGGCGATGGCCAGGACGGCGACGCAAAAGATCAGCTCGGAGATTCCCATGAAGACGCCTGCCATCGTCAACGCGCTGATGCGCCAGGCATTGGGAGTTGGAGACGGACGCACGTTGTCCGTCGTCAGCGACATGCCTAAGAGATCGCCGGTGAGCATTATGATGACCATCAACATGGGAGTCAGGATCGCGTGTCCGGTCATGACCAGGCCCACCGCGAGGAAGAGCACCTGCACAACTTTTTTGGTGACCGAGTTCAGGGTATAGGTCAGGATGCGCTGGAACGTAACGCGGCCCTCCTTTACCGAAGCCACGATACCTTCGAGTCCCGGCGTAGTCAGCACAATGCCGGCCGCTGACTTGGCGACATCGGTGGCGGTGGACACCGCGATTCCCATCTGCGCCTGACGAAGCGCCGGGGCGTCGTTGGCGCCGTCTCCACACATACCGACAGTGTGGCCGCTCTTTTGGAACGCCTTCACGAGATCGTACTTTCCCTCTGGGAGAATCCCGGCGAAAACCGCAAACTCTTCGGGGCGCACGCTAGCGGGGATAGGGCCGGGCGGACAGACTTTTCCATCCAGGCCCACGGCGTGAGCTACGATAGCCGCTGTCGCGGGCGCATCGCCGGTCACCATCACCGCGCGCACACCGAGCGTGTGCAGTTCGGTAATCAACGCGGCGGAATCCGGCCGCGGCGGATCGCTCAGGGCAATGATTCCGGCGAGTTTCAGCGCCTCCGGTGGCCCGATTGCCACGGCCATAACCCGGAAACCTTTCGCCTCGAGGTCATTCGCCGTCTTGGCGGCATCAGGCGATGGTTGCGTAAGGCCGGCCACCGCGGCAAAGGCGCCTTTGACGGCGCGAACCGTGGCGCCGTTCGGATCGGTGGCCGTCGCCTCCGACATTTTCGTCGCGGGATCGAAGGGAACGAACTTGATCAGCTTCGGCAAATCGGACGCGGCTTTCTTCGCCGAGGCGGCTCGGATGGCGCCATCCACCGGATCGTCGCCGCCGTCCGAACTTGCCAGGGCAGCCACTCCCAACACGTGCGATTCATCGAAGCCGGGCATGGCATCGATTGCGGTTACCGTCAGCGCGTTTTGCGTGAGAGTGCCGGTCTTGTCCGAGCAGAGCACGTCGATGCTGGCCGCTTCATCCACGGAGGAGAGCCTGGTTGGAAGAACGCCCAGCTTTGCCAGAGCCTTTGCGCCGAGCGCGGCAGCCAGGGTAAAAGTCGCGGGGAGCGCCACGGGGATCGACGCCAGAATCCCGGTGAGCACCAGAGGCACGATCTCGCTGCCCGGCATGTTGAGAACGTAGGCATACCCCACCAGCATCGCGATGATCACGCCATTAACCATCGCTAGATTGCGGACCACCCGCAGAACCGCCTTTTGCTGGGAACTTTCGACGTGCGCGGTGCGAACCAGTTCCGCCGTGCGTCCGAACTTTGTGCGCGCTCCGGTGGCCGTGACTTCCGCGACCGCCTCGCCGCGCCGCACCAGCGCTCCCGCATAGGTTTCGAAACCCGCGCCGGCTTCGATGGGAACGGATTCACCGGTGAGCATGGACTGATCGAGCAGGACCGACCCGTCGGTGAGGCGGACGTCGGCGGCCACCACGGCGCCTAGCGACAGCTTCACAACATCGCCGGGCACGAGTCCGGCGGCGGGCACGGTTGCCCAGGCGTTGTCGCGCTTGACCGACGCGTTCAGCGCAAGGCGCGACTTCAGCGCGGCCAGCGTCGCCTGGGCGCGCCCTTCCTGGACGAACCCGAGAGCGGCATTGAAGGCCAGCAGAACCGCGATAATCGCACCTTCGACGTACTTGCCGAGCGCAATTTCGAGCACGACCGCAGCCTCCAGCATCCATGGAACCGGCGCCCAGAACTTGGCCAGCGCCCTGCGCAACGGACGCTCGGCCGTGTCGGGCACTGCGTTTGGACCGAACTTTTCCAACCTTGCCCGGGCTTCATCGCTCGTCAGGCCGGTGGAGGGCGGAACGTCCTTAGCTGAAGATGAGGCCATAGATCATCTCTTATTCGTGAGCAGCTTGCGGATAGATTTCAATTCCTCCCGGCGTTTGGGAGTGGTCTTGGGATATGCCATCTTGAGGTCATTGAGCGTATCCAGCAACACTTGAGAAACAATTAAACGGGCATTCTCCTTGTCGTCGGCGGGAACGACGTACCAGTGCGCGTGATGAGTGCTGGTGGCGTTCAGGCAGTCCTCATACGCCCGCATGTAATCCTTCCAGTACTTCCGTTCGTGAATGTCCGCGAGGCTGAATTTCCAGTTCTTGTCCGGCTCGTCGATGCGTTCGAGGAACCGCTTTCGTTGTTCGTCCTTCGACAGGTGGAGGAAGAATTTGACGATCCGCGTTCCGTTGCGATAAAGGTGGCTCTCGAGGTCCTTGATCGAACGGTAGCGCTCTTCCCAGAAGTTCTTCTCGTCCGTCAACGTTTTTGAAAGCCCCTGGGCGCGGAGAATCTCCGGGTGCACGCGTACGACCAGCACCTCCTCGTAATAGGAACGGTTGAAGATGCCGATCCGTCCGCGTTCCGGAAGCCGGTACGTCGTGCGCCAGAGAAAATCATGTTCCAGTTCTTCGGCGCTGGGCTGTTTGAAACTGAACACTTCGCAGCCTTGCGGGTCGACCCCGGACATGACGTGCCGGATGGCGCCGTCCTTGCCGCCGGCGTCCATGCCTTGAAAAATCAGCAGCAACGCGTAGCGATTCGACGCGTAGTGAAGCTGCTGCAGCGAGCTCAACTTCACGACGTGTTCCGCCAGGAATTTTTGATACTGCTCCTTGGACTTGCAATAGGGCTTTATGATCGTCGGGCGCTCGCTGAGTCTGACCTTCTTTCCGGGCCGGACTCGGAAATCCTTTGTGTTGATTTTCATTTTGATCCCGCCTCCACATGCGCGCCGCAGTTCGGGCGCGTTACACCTTTGCTTCCGGCGGGTCGGCGACTCCGCCCGGCGGCAAGCATTCCGGCAAGTCGAGACGCGCCACGCCAATCCGGCGGTCGGCCATCCCATAGTAAATGTCGAAACGATCGGGCGAGTCAAGATCGCCGCGCCGGTCGATGCCGGTTGGAAATACGACGTTGGTTACGGTCCCATTGCGTTCTTGGGGTAGCGAAGGCGTCAACACCGGCTCCGCCGAACGATAGCGGATGATTTGGGGATGCTCCTTCGAAAGCACCATCACGCCGGCGGAATAGCAGAGCGGGTGTCCGGCGTTGCCCGGTTCCGTCATTTCGCCCACGCCGTGGTAAACGATCAGCCAGCCGTACCGGGTCAGAACCGGCGGAGTACCCGCGCCGATTTTTAGCCGCTCCCACGGAGACACCGGAGTCGCCAGCCGGTGATGAGAGGTGAACTTGCCGAAACAATCCGACTCACAGCCAGCGGGAGTGATCGGACAGTAGGAAATCCAAATACTTTCCCGATTGAGATCCAGGTCGCGGGATGCGGGACAGCAGGCAGTCTCCTCCGGACGAGTGCCTGGGAAAAGCGGCCGGTGGAGCAGGGCCATTTCCGGATGCCCGGATGGATTGGGAATGGCGACCGGAAACAGGCTGGAGTCTTTGTCGTCCACGTCGTCGAATTCAATACCCCGACACGGACCGAATTCCGCAAGCCCCAGACGCTTCCAGTAAAAAAGATCTTCCGATACCGCGAGAGCGATTCGCGGGCCTCGGGCTGAAAATGCCGCGTACGTCATCAGGTAACGCTTCAACGGCTCCACGAAGGTGACCCGGGGATCCTCGCAGCCACCACCACCGTTAGGCCGCAGTTCATAGTCGGCTTCCGGCTCCAGTGCGATGCCAAGGCGCTCGACGCCCACTGGATCGCCGCCTGCATTGAATCGCACGCGTGCAATGCCGATGCGCGAATAATTCCCTTTGGCAACCAGTCGCGGGAACAGGTAGAGGCCGCCATCGGGACCGCGAACCGCCGCCGGATTCAGGACGCCCTCGACCTCCTGGGCGTTCCCCGGTTCCGGCTCCATGATAATTCCCAGGCGCCGCAGCTTACATCCACTCATAACTCCAGCGCTTCCTGACCGTGATCCGATAAACAAGCGATAATCGTTTCGATCACACGCTTTGTCTCATGAGGTCCGCGAACGGGGATAGAAATGGCGCCGGCCTGTTCCGCCGGATAGTCGTTACCACCCGGGAACAGCGCATCGCCTATATAAATCATTTCCTTCACGGATACGCCGAGAATATCTCTCAGTTTCCCGATTCCGTAGGCTTTGTCGATGCCGGGCTTGGTGACGTCGATGGATGTCGCGCCGCCCAGCCGAACGGAAAATCCGGGAATCAAAGGATCGAGAATCGCTTTGATCTTCTTTCGCTTGGAGAAATCGGGGTCCCATTTCTTCTTTTCATCCAAGGGAGCTTGCTGGCCCAATGCCGAAAATGTGATCTGACTGCCCCGGTCTTCAATTGCCTCTCCCCAGACCTTTTCGACCTTGAAACCCGCTTCTGTCGCCGCCTTCTTAATTGACGCGATGATCTTCGCTTTTTCATCCGCCGTGAAATCTTCCGAATAGAGCTTCTCCCAATCCACTCTGTATTGGTAGAACTTGGTTCCGCAGGTGGGAAGAATGGAGAGGTTCACCAGGCTCTTGTCATGGGGAAGATGGGAGAGCACCTGTTTTTCAAACTGCGGCCAGTCGCCTCCGGAAATCACAGCAACTTTCAGAATGCCGAGAAGGTCATCGAGCAGACGCGACATTTCGGCGTCGATCGGCGACTTACTCTCGGCCAGTGTGCCGTCCAGATCGAAGACAATCAGCTTCTTCATTCCGGTATATCGATTTCCAGCACGTTCACCGGGCCTCGCGGCTGAAAAGTGCACGCGCCAAGAACTGCGGGCAACAGTAGGACGTCGCCTCTTCGGGCATCACAAGTTCCACCCCCATGCTCAATCTGCCCCCTGCCGTCAATGCATACCAGCACGCGCGGCACGTCCGGAGCGCCGACCGTAAACGGCGATTCTCCGCGCAGGCGCCACAACCGGAACGGCTCGCACTGAAACAGTCTCTCACGGCAGACCGGGGTCGCGGCTTCCGCGACGGGCTTCACCAGACCGCCCGCGCCGCCGCCAAAGTTGATACAGTTGAGCGCCTGATCCACCTGGAGCGGCCGCGGCTGGCCTGTCTTCGGGTCCACATGATTCCAGTCATACAAGCGAAACGTCACGTCGCTATTCTGCTGAACCTCGAACGCGACGACACCGCCGCCCAGAGAGTGAACCGTCCCAGCGGGTATGAAGACGGCGTCGCCAGGTTTCGGATGGAAGCACGCGATATGATCCGCCACGGTCCCGTCTCTTAAAGCTTGCCGCAGAACTTCCGCGCTAGCGTCCGACTTCAAACCGGCATAGATGCGACTTTTTGTTCCCGCTTCCAAAACCACCCAGGCTTCGGTCTTTGCCGTCGCGGGATCAGTGGGATGCACCTGTACCGACAGCATTTCACGTGCGTCGAGGAACTTCAACAGCAGTGGGAAGCGGCGGAAACGCCCCTCGAATTTTCCCATTACCTGTGCTGG
>JBEKHQ010000217.1:0-5744 GCA_050012195.1 Bryobacteraceae bacterium
GTTGTGGCCGCCTTCGGTGCTGGGACACGATTGCACCCATTTGCCGGTTTGCTGTTCCAGGATTTCGCTGCGGTAAGTGGGTACGCCGGTTTTTGGATCGATGTCGTCGAACACGTTCTGGAACACGGTCTGCTTGAATCCGAGAAACTTTCCGGTTTTGCGATCGAGCTTCCACAGAATGCCGGCCTTGCCGATGGTGAAGACCACTTTCTCAGCGCCGATGTCCACCAGCACGCGCTCGAACACTTCGTCCAGATCGAGCGACTCGCCGGGGATGTGCTGGAAAAACCAGGCCAGCTTTCCGTCGTCGGGATTAAGCGCGAGCGTGGAGCAGGTATAAAGGGCTTTCTCCGATTTCGTGCCGCGGCTGGCGCGCATCCAGGGCTTCGCTTGCGCCACGCCCCAGTAGGTCAAGTTGAGTTCGGGATCGTAGCTGCCGGTGATCCAGGTATCGCCGCCCGCTCGCAGGAGATTCGGAAGTTGCGCCCAGGTATCGCCGCCCGGCTCTCCCTCGCGCGCCGCAGTATAAAATTTCCAGAGTTGCTTTCCGTTCGCCGAGTCGTAGGCGCTGATGTAGCAGCCTTCCTCCTTATATCGATCGCATCCCATCAACCCCTGCACCACTTTTCCGTGAATGATGATCGATCCGCTGGTGTTGCTATAGCCTTTCCGGTTATCCGCGATCACCGTCTGCCAGACGATCTTGCCGGTGCGGGCGTCTAAAGCAACCAGCTTCGCGTCAGTGGTGGCGAGAAAAACCTTGTCTTGATAAATGGACAAGCTGCGCGTGGCGCCGTACGCGACGGTGGCCACCGGACCGATGCGATTCTCCCAAATCAGTTCGCCGGTGGCGGCATCGAGCGCCTGCACCGTGTTACTCGTGTTCGCGAGGTACATGACGCCGTTGTGAACGATGGGCGTGGGCTGGCTGGCGCCGCCGTCGTTCATCGCCCAAACCCAGGCCAGTTGCAGTTCGCCGACGTTCTTCGACGAAATCTGCGCGAGCGGGCTGTAGCTCCAGGCCTGGTAGTTGCGGCGGATCATGAGCCAGTCGGCCGGATCGGGATGCGTCAGCATCTCGTCGGTGACGGGCACGTAGTTTTTTACTTCTCCGGTGACCGTGAGTCCCTTGGGGCCGCTGGATGCGGGGGCTGGGCCTCTGCCGCCGCGGCCCGCTGGAGTCCCACCCGCAGCCCCGCCGCCCTGAAAGAAATTCGCGGGAACGCGCCCGGTGGCGATACTACCAATCGAGATTTGGGTCGAAGGCGTGAGGGGCTGGTCGCCGGGCTGAGCGCCGTTCGCTGCCAGGATGAAAGCCACCAGATCCGCATAATCTTCCGGGCTCAAACCGCCAACGTTCCCAGGGGGCATGCTGCCGGATATCAGGGCTAGAATGTCGCGCGTCCCCCGGTTGCGCCAGGTATTCATGAAATTCGAGCCGGCGAGCTGCGGCGCTTCGTTGCGCCCCGCCATATCCGGCAAGTGGCAGCTTGAGCAGTTCTCCGCGTAAGCTGCGCGTCCTGCGGCGGCCTGCGCGGCGGTAAAAGGCCCGGCGGTTTGATTCTGCTGGGCTATCAGCATCGTGAGGCCGAAGGCGACTCCCATAGTGAGCGCCAGCGCGTGACGTGTCTTCAATCTAAACATGCTCGGACTAAACATGGTCGCGACTCCTAGTGCATGAGCCAGCCCCAGAGGTTGCCTTCGGGGGCTTTCTCGCTATTGATCTGAATATAAAACTTGCCCTTTTTCAAACTGTCGATCTGTTCGGGAGTGAGGTCGAATGTGCCCGAGACGGTCCCGCCGGTTTCCTGAGAAACCGTCAAGTCCAGAATGGCGGGGCCTCGAATGCCCGTGACGCGGCTCAGATGAATCCGCGCAGTGGTGGCGTGCGAGAGCAGCCCATCAAATGTTCCGGTTACGGAAAACTTCGTTCCGGCCAGCGTCGCAGAGACCGAACCGGTGCCGGCGACGGTGGTGCGCATGCCGGCATCCAGGGCCACAGGCGCCAGGCGCGTCTTGAATTTCTCTTCGCCTTGCGCCGCCTGGGACGGAGAGAGCGAGACGAGACCAATGCCGATTAAAGCCGCTATAACTTGTCCATGGAACGCCATTCCGCGCCTCCCAAAATTTAGTTCTTCAATTTTACAGGGGGTGGCAGTTCTTTGCGCGGCAGCAGCTCCGGACGGTTCGCGGCGTGATACACGATGGACGCGATCACGGCCGAGGCTTGCATCAGGTCCGCCGGCACCACGTGGTCGTAGAGGTCCATGTTGGAGTGATGCGTCATGCGTTCGTACTCCACCTCGTCCTGGATGAACTGGAATCCCGGCAACCCGACCTGGTCGAAGGACTGGTGATCGGTCCCGCCGGTATTTCGGATGGTGATGGTGGTGGCGTCCAGGTCGCGGAACGGCGCGAGCCAAGCCTCGAACACCGGCCGCATGGCGTCGTTGCCTTGCAGGTAGACGCCGCGGATTTTCCCCGTGCCGTTGTCGTGATTGAAATAGCCCGAAAGCTTGGCATGCGCGGGCTTGAGCTGCATGGTTTCCGGGTCGCCGAAAGTTTCCTTCACGTAGGCGCGGGAGCCATAGATCCCCTGCTCTTCGCCGCTCCACAAACCTAGCCGCACAGTCCGGTCGAGCTTGAGGCGCAGGGCCTTCAGAATCCGCATCACCTCGATCATGACGACGCTGCCCGTCCCGTTGTCGGTGGCGCCGGTTCCGCCGATCCAAGAATCGAAATGCGCGCCGATCATAACCACTTCGTCGGGCTTGGTCTGGCCCGGAATATTGGCGATGATGTTCAAGCCCTCGCCCGTCGCTCCTTCCGCGGTGGTTCGAACCTCGAGCTCCAGTTTCACGGGAATTTTCCTATCCAGCAAGCGCGCGATGCGATTGTAATGCTCGATGGTCAGGGCGATGCGCGGCTCGGGTATGGGGTGGTCGCCGGCGAAAGTGCCGGCCGCCTCGCCGAAAACCGTGCCGGCATCGGCGTTGTAGCTGGGAACGATCACTGCCACCGCGCCTTCCCGCGCCAGAAACTCGTTGACTCGATCGGTGAGGCGGTCGCCGTACTCCCAAACTTTCGATTCCGCATCGAGCGGCAGGAGATCGAAGAGAGCGCGCCGGTCCTCGCGCTTTTCGGGCAGGATCATTTTTTCGATATCGAACGACGGCAGCGCTTGCGGCGTCGGGGCTTCGGCTTCCTTCGCCAGGTCCGCGTCCGAATAGCGCGAGGCCCGCGCCGTCATAGCGAGTGTCACATCCTTCGGCTTTGCGAGCAACACGATCTTTCCCCGCAGTTTGCCCGTCTGTTCCTTAAAGTACTTTTCGAGATCTTCATCCGTCTTCTTGCCGTCCAGGCTGTCCGAGAGTTTGAGCGGCGCCAGCACCGGCTCCGCTACTATCGGTCCTTTCGTATCCCCCGACCACGCCAGCGGAAATCCGATTAGCGGCGCGTACTCGGGCTCCTGGATCGAAACGCTGAACTTCGTGAGCCGCCAGCTACGCCCGAATTTTCCCCATGGGTGGGTGGCGGCATCCTCGATTCCATATTCTTTCAGCCGCTGCACCGTCCAGTTCGCCGCCGCGGTGAAGCCCGGCGATCCGGTCAGCCGCGGTCCGTACACGTCCGAGATCCAAAATAGGTGGTCCATTACCTTGGAATTCTGAAACGCCTCCGTCTTGATACGTTGAATGACGGCGAGATCGACCTTTTCCTGGGCTTGGAGCGCGAACGAAACCAGAGAAAGTGCAAGAAGCTTGTGCATGGTTCTCTAGATTATAACGTCGGGAATTGGGACGCCAGTTTCTCCAATCTTCCCGCGTCCTCTTTTGATACCCTAAGCTACTAGCGTGTCAGCCGTGCCTCGGAGCACTCAGGAGGTTTGATGCGAAGCGCATTGTCGTGTCTCATGCTGGCGGCCGGGGCCGTGACCGCGTCCGCTCAGCCCTTGATCTCGCATCGTGGAATTTTGAACGGGGCCAGCTTTATGCAACCTGGCCTTCCGGGCGGCTCCATCGCTCGCGGCTCGTTGTTCAGCATCTTCGGCGCCCGACTCGGTCCTTCATCCAGCCCCAGCCTGTCTTTCCCGCTCGCGACCACTCTCGGAGGCGTGTCCGTTCAAGTGACTCAAGGCAGCACGACCGTCGCCGCTATCCCGGTTTTCGTCAGCGCCGGACAAGTGAACGCGATCATGCCCTCCACCGCGCCGCTAGGCGTCGTATCAATGCACGTCACTTATGGCGGCACCGCGAGCCCACCGGAAACCGCCCGCGTCGTAACCGATAGCTTCGGCATCTTCAGCATCAGTAGCAGCGGCATTGGGCCTGGGGTGATGCAAAATTTCGTAAATACCTCGCACTTGCCGGTCAATACGCCGACCATCGCTGCTAAGCCAGGCCAAACGATCATCCTCTACGGCACAGGCCTTGGCGCCGGCCTCGGCCCTGATAGTGAGCCCCCTCAATCCGGCGATCTTCCCACCAAAGTGGAGCTTTTCGTCGGCGGAGTGTCGGCCACGGTTGCTTACAGCGGGCGCAGTTCCTGCTGCTCCGGTCTTGACCAGATCAACTTCACCGTGCCTTCCAACGCCCTGGTGGGCTGCTGGGTGCCCCTCGAAGTGCGGACCTCCGGCCTCACTGTCAGCAATACGGTCACCATGGGAATCTCGGCCAGCGGATCGCCCTGCTCGGACTCCGCCAACGCGCTCAGCGCGCCGTTTCTCGCCGGCAAGAAGCTCGGCTTAATCGCGCTGCTGCGCAGCGACATCATCGAAGATATCGGACTACAAACCGCGGGCGAAGTCACTACGGACGCCTCCATGGTCACGTTCCAGCAAGAGAATCCGATTCCACCGGCGCCTTTTAATGCCATCTTGTCTCTGCCGCCTCCTGGGAGCTGCACGGCCTATGCCGCCGCCGGCGACCTCTTGGATGGCGACTCGGTTCCAGGCGCCGACGACGCGGGCGCGACGTTCCTCGATGCCGGCACACCGCTCGCAATAACCGGCCCAAGCGGCCAGCGCTCCAGCGCACGGCCAACCGGCAACGCGCGCAATTACCAGCCCCTGGGTTTCACCTACACCGGGTCGCTGCTGCCCTCCACGCTGTTCCTCAACCCGGGCGCCTTTACGGTCACCGGACCCGGCGGCGCCAATGTCGGCGCCTTCAAGGCGTCGGTCACCTTGCCCAGCCCCATCACCTGGACCAATCAAGCTCAAACCGAGATCATCGTTCGCAGCCAGGGTTTCACGGCGAATTGGACCGGCGCTCCCGCTGGACAGCCGGTCATCATCTTCGGCGGCGGCGTGGACCTACCAACCAACTCCTCAGCCGTCTTCGCCTGTGTCGCGCCACCGGGATCGTCCAGCTTCACCGTTCCGCCGCAGATCCTCGCGAACCTGCCACCGACTTGGGCGAATCTCTTGCGCTCGAAGGATGCAATTTACGTCGGCTCGGTGGCAACCGCCAACCCCGCCACGTTTGCCGCCAGCGGACTCGATATAGGCGCGCTGATAGGCGGCGCCTTCGTCGGAAAGACGGTCATCTTCCAATAGGAAGCATCATGAGATTTTTCTTGCGCACTCTTCTTGTTCTGATTGCCTTGATTCCGCTGGCCACGAGGCGGCTGCATAGCCAAGGCCCGGGAGTCTACAATCCTCCCGGCCGGCATTTTCCAAATACCTCTCACCTTCCGAATGGCCGGCCCATCCCGCTTGACGACCCATACCTTCCCGACCTCCC
>JBEKHQ010000218.1:0-5741 GCA_050012195.1 Bryobacteraceae bacterium
GCAACTATGCGGAACAGCCTCCCCGTCTCGAATATTTCCTCACACCGAAGGGCCGTGAGTTGGGGGGCCGGTTCTATTAGCCCTGAAGAAGTGGGGCGAAGAACATACCTGAGGGCGCGCCGATTTCCGATCGCCTGTTGACCGGTGCGCTACCATGAAGAATAATGCCTGCCACTACGGAAGCGGGTGTCTTCGACGAATCGGGGCTGGTAGCCAGGGCCCGCGACGGCGATTCAGAAGCTTTCAACGAGCTTGTGAACCGCTATTCGCGGAAGATCTACCGGCTCGCCAAGCACATCACTCAGAACGACGAAGACGCCGAGGACGTGCTCCAAGAGACCTTTCTCAAAGCCTACGAACACCTGAACGGTTTCCAGGGCCAGTCCAAGTTTTATACCTGGATCGTCCGCATTGCCGTGAACGAGGCCCTCATGAAGCTCCGGAAGCGGAAATCCGACCGCAGCGTTCCGCTGGATGAGCCGCTCGACACCGGCGAGGATACGGTGGTCCGCGAGATCGCGGTTTGGGACGAAAATCCGGAACAAAAGTACTCCCGGGAGGAGCTGGCTCAGATTCTGGATGAGGCCGTCCAGGGTTTGAAGCCCGTTTTCCGCACCGTTTTTGTGCTTCGCGACATCGAAGAAATGAGCACGGAAGAGACTGCGGAGGCGCTGGGGATCTCGGTTCCCGCGGTGAAGAGCCGGTTGCTAAGGGCGCGTTTGCAGCTTCGCGAGAAGCTGTCGCGCTTCTTCAAACGGAAAGGGGAAGACGTCTTTGCTTACCTGTAAGGAGTTTCTGCAGGAGCTTAACGACTATTTGGACGACGTCGTGGATGTCCAGTTGCGCCGCCACATCGAGGCCCACATCACCGAATGTCCCAATTGTTTTGTTATCCTCGACACCACCAAGAAGACCATCCAGGTTTATAAGGGCGTGCAGCCCCAGGTGCTTCCCGAAGACGTCCACGCGCGGCTCATGAGAGCCGTGGAACGCAGGCAGACGGCCAAGAAGCCCGCAGCCAGCCCCTAGATCCCAACCGCCCGCGCCAATACCCGGCTCAGCTCTAAATTGTCCGCGTTGAATCCTCCCTTGCGCAGCGCAGCTCGGACTTCGTCGACCCTGGCCGAATACGCCGGAAACTCGACAGCCACCTCCGCGGGGTGGTGGTAAAGTTCGGGATTAACCGGAAATTCGAGCACGGCCAAGGCTTCAAGCAAGTCTTCAAGCAGCCGGGGTTCCACTGTAATCCGCAATGAAATCAGTTCCCCTTCGCGCCCAAACAAAGCGGGTTGCGAGCCCGACTGTATGGTCAGCACCGTCATAGAGCAAACTCCTCTTCTAACGGCGACCCGGCCTCAAAATAAAAATCCCCTGGACAAGCGCCAGGGGTTTTGTGAAGACCGACTCACCTTTAGCACTTTTTATCGTGGTTGCAATTAGTCAGCTCCGTGTAATCAGAGCCTAAATCAATCCACGTTCCGCCTTCAGCGTAGCACTGCGGGGGGCCGGATGCAATAGGAAAGTAGATCCGCAATATTCGGCCCCCTCCGTGGTTAGTGCTGGTCCTTCTTGGTATCTTTCTCGTCCTTCTTTTTGGTGGTTGAATGATCGGGCGGCGCGCTCTTTTGCTGTTCCGCTGGACGGGGAGCCGGCCGTGCCGCGGCTGGCGGAGGTGTGGCTTGCGGTCGAGCCGGCGGCTCGGCGGGCCGGGCTTGTGGAACCGGTCGCTGTTCAGGCGGAGGCGCCTGTTGCGGCCGCTCGGCGGGACGAGACGGTTCAACCTCGCGCTGCGGCGGAGCCGGAGCAGCTGTCGGAGGTCTCGATGGCGCGGGTTCGACGGCCCTTTGTTGCTGCGGAACGGGAGTCGGCGGCGGGGTCGCCTGTCGTGGCTGAGTTGACGGCTGCACCGCTCGCGGTTGAGCCGCGGCGGGAGCGCTCTGGCTTCCCCCAACGGGCCGAGAGGCGGGAGTGCTGGCGACCGGCGGCGTAACCGGTTTTGCGGAAGTCACTACCTTAACCGCGGGGCGGGAGGCCGTCGTCGGAGCAGCGCGGTTCATCTGTTGCTGTTGTTGAATCGGCATCGGCTTTCCCGGATCCTTCGCAAGCACAGCTTGCCGCTGCTGAAAGGGAGCGGGCGCAGCCGGGGGAGTCGACTTGGCGACTATCGGCTTACTTAGCACGCTGGCTGGCGGACGCGGCGCCGTGTGACCAGCCGTCGCAGCGCGTCCCAACACGCTAGCCGCTTGCGGAGCGACGCGCGGCGCCGCGCCCCCCGCCTGCATGGAACCAAGCTGATTGGCCTGCACCTTCACCACTACCTGCTGTACCGGACGAGCGCTGGTCAACGCGCTTTGAGGAACCGCCATCACCGCGCCCGCCACCGCTCTGTTGGCATAGGTCACGTTGGAGATAGCGCCTGTGCGGACGTAGACGTTGTACACATTGGTCACTTGCGTGGTATTGATGACCACGGCATTCGAGACGTTGACTCGCGTCACGTAGGCTTCGCTGGCCCGATAAGCCGGAATGTAAACATCACGCGGCCCCAGCGCGAACCAACCCACGCCGACATCGCCGCCGAACGAAATCCCAGGGCCGCCGAAACCGACCCACGCCACCAGAGCTGGTGCGTATACCGGCACGACAGCTACCGGACCGGGCACCCACGCCCAGCCCCCTTGATAGGAGGCCCAGCGCCCATAGTGGAACGGAGCGAATCCCCAGGAGGCGTCATCCACCCAGCTCCAACCCCAGGGATCGATCCATGCCCAGTGGCCATAGTGATACGGAGCCCAGTCGGCCGGCATGTCACGCGGAATCCAGACCTGGCCGAATTCCGGCGACGCTTGCCAGGTTCCATGGTCGTCCAGATCCTCCCATCCGACCACGTAGGGAGAGACAAATCGTGCCGCTGCGAGATTCGCCTCCCGTTGGTCGCGAGCTTCTCCGAATCTGTCGAAGCTGTCCGCAGGCGGGGCCGCGAACACGCTGTATCGAGGTTGGTCGTGGCCGGCGACGACGGCCTGTTGACCCGCCTGCACATCAAACGCCCCCCCGTTTCCCGTGATCTGGCCGCCACCCGCGCGAACGGTTACCGCCGTCTGGTCGGCGCCCTGATCCGTGTCGAACCGATATTCGCCCGGCTGTGAAATCGAGAACGCCAGATTGGGCGTGTCGATCTCGAAGACCTGGCTGTTATCCAATCTCCGCACCGTTACTTCCAAGGCGCCTTCGGATAATTGGAGCTGCGCCGTACCATCGTCGAGGTTCAGAAACGTCACCGCAGTCGTTGTGCCGAGGCGCAATGCCGCACCTGGCAAGCGAACTTCGGCTCTGCCGTTCGCGTCCGAGTAGATCTGGTCGCCGGTAGTGAGCGGGCGGTTGATTGTGGCGTCCACCCAATCGTCGACGCCGCCCGGTTGAAAGGAGACCGAACCGCCGACATAGCTGAGCCGCCCCGCGCGCGTGGGCGGATCTTGCGCGCTAAGAAGGCCGATCGCGCCCAGCGCCGTCAATAGAAGTCTGCACGTGATTCTGGATTTGTTAAACATCATTAAGGTTCCCCGTTTCTTTGGCGCTTCTTGAGCGAATCACCCCGCGCTCAGAATGCTTCCTGGTCGATGAGAGGCGCGCGAACGCGCCTTGGTTTCATCCAACGTAACACATTTACTAGAATTCATTTGAGCGACGCTAGCCGGAAATCTTTTCGAGCGCTTGATTGTTCGTTCGCGGCCCGAGCAAGCCGATTGCCAGCGTGACTGCCACCATGCTCCCTGCAATCAACGCGAAGACGCCCGGCACTCCAAAGCGATCCAGAAAGAAACTAATGACGAACGCGCTGAAGACCACCGACAAGCGGCTCCACGAATATACGAAGCCGATGGCGGATGCGCGGATCCGCGTGGGATACAGCTCCGCCTGGTAAGCATGAAAAGCGAACGACAAAATGTTGTTCGATAGCGTCAGCAACACGCCCACTAGGATCAGCGTAAGCCCGCCCGTCATCCGGCCAAAAAGCAAGCCGAAGATTGCGATTGCCATGGCGGCCACGCCGATTTGCCATTTACGCTCCACCTTGTCCGCGAACGATGCCGCCAGAAGCGGGCCGAACGGCGCTGCGATGGCGATGATAAACGTGTAGCGCAGACTGTTGGTGACCGTGACGCCGCGCTTGATCAAAAGCGTCGGAACCCAGTTGGAAAATCCATAGAAGCCCACCGTCTGAAACAGATTGAAGATCACTAACATCGCAGTGCGGCGAAGATAGGGCCGCTGCCAGATCTCGCGAAAGCGGCCACGCGCGCCCTGCATTTCGGGTTGCGCAACGGATGCCAACGGGGAACCGGATTCCATTGCGACACGTGCCTCCAGCGCGTCCAGCAAGCGCCGCGCTTCCTCGATTCGGCCGTGCTGCGCCAACCACCGTGGACTTTCCGGGATGCGCAACCGGATCCACCAAACCAAGATCGCGCCCGCCGCGCCGATCAACACCACCCAGCGCCAGCCGTTAAGACCAAGCGGAGATGCCGGCACCAGGAGCCAGGCCAGCAGCGCGACGAACGGTACGGCGCAGAACTGGATGGTCTGATTGATCGCGAACACCCGGCCGCGCAGTCCGCGCGGAACCAGTTCCGACAGATAGCTGTCGATGGTCACCAGTTCCACTCCAACTCCGATGCCCGAGATGAAGCGCCAGAGATTCAGGCCGAATACATCGTTCTGAAACGCCATGACGATGCTGGCGGCGGTGTACCACAGCAGGGAAAACGTGAAAATCGTTCGCCGCCCGAAGCGATCGGCGACGAAACTGAAGAGGGCCGTCCCGATGAATAGGCCCGAGAACATGGCTGCGACGAAGCTCGCGATGCCGGTGGTTCCAAACAGACCGCGCGTGGTGGCCGTTAGGATGTGGCTCGCCACCAAACCCGGCGCGATGTAGCCGGTGAAGAACAGATCGTAATATTCGAAGAAGCCGCCGAGCGACAGCAACGCCACATACGTCCAGATGACGCGCGTGGCGGGCAGCCGGTCCAGACGCGCGCCGATGAAACCGATGTCGGCGGGAAGGTTGTCCATGAAAACGGCTTCTACTTCCCCATTCGGCCGGCGCGGAAGAGTTCGTCCGCCGACGCCAGAACATCCCACTTCAGCCGCTCGGATAGCCTGGGGCTTCGCGCGAGAAAATCGCGAACGATCGCGGCGGCTTCGGGCGACCGGTGACCGCCGAGCGCAGCGTCCAGCCATCGCTTCGGAAAGAAAATATCGCCGGTGCGCTGTATTTCCGGCAACAGTTCCAGGCTCGGAAGAATGAACCGGCGCGACTTGTTCTCCCGCAAAGGATGGTTCAAGTACCGAAGCGCCTCGATCACCCAAGGCTCGTGCCGCCGGTTCTCGAGTTTGCGGAAACGTTCGAAGGACTGCGCGCGCGCGGCGGCGTCGGCGGAGAGCGCGGGCATGACGAACTCGAAACGAGCCTTGCGATCCGGGTCTCGCGTCCGGTCATGCTGCGTCGCCAGAATTTCGCGCCAGTCGGGAACCTCGCGCACCGCCAGTTCGAGCGCCATGTTGATCTCGTCCGTTTCGGCGAACGTTAAACCCTCGATTTTTTCCTGGCGCCGCCACACGCGCTCCAGCCACGCGACGCCTTCCGGCGTCAGTGCGACGTCGCGAAACGCGTTGAACCACGCGGATTTTTCGCTGGACGACCGTGCGCGCGCGATGCCTTCGCGCAGCGCCGCCTC
>JBEKHQ010000219.1:0-5728 GCA_050012195.1 Bryobacteraceae bacterium
CTTCAACATCGCGCGTCTGGAAGGACTTAGTTATTACGCCGGCCTCTGCCTGCGAATTTCGCCCGAAGCGCCCGACGGGAATCGGTATCCGATCACCGACGGCGGCTTTACGGATTGGACTGCGCGGCTGCTGGGGGATCGCAAGGAGCGCTTTCTCGCTACCGGGATCGGCAGCGAGTTCGTTTGCCGCCGATATCGGATAATAATCTGAATATGCCCGTCTCCGCCTGGGCCAGCCGGCGGCTAATGGATGCCGCGGCGAAGCTTTCGCCGGAGGAACTCGCCCGCGATTTCAGGACCTCGGATGGAACCGTTGCGGCCACGCTGGCTCACATCTTCGCGGCCGATCAGGTGTGGCTGGATCGCATCCACGGAGTTCCGCGAGCGGTTTTTATCAGCGCGGAGGACCAGGACTTCGCGACGCTGCAGAAGGCTTGGCCCGCGCTGCTTGATCGCTGGAAGGAATGGGCCGCGCCCCTAACCGATCAACAAGCGTTAGCCGATATTTCCTTCCGCTATCCGAGCGGAAATGCATGGGTGCAGACGCTGTGGCGGATTATTCTGCATGTCGTCAACCACGGCACTCATCACCGCCGCACGGTTTCCGGATTCCTACGAGCCATGGGTCACACGCCCCCGGAGTTGGACCTCATGGCTTACGATCAGTCGCTATGAAATCCAGAACGGGATGCGACATGGCAGGCGATGCGGATGGTCTTCTCAACCTGCGCTCGAAAATCATTTCCAGTAACAACGAATTCTTGCGGGTCCGGCGGGAATTTAGACACGCCTGGGGAAATTAGACTTTAACATTGCATCATAAGGAGCCATGCTCCCCGATTCAGGCAGAATAGTTCTAGGCCGCCTAGTACACTCCTAGTTAGGAGTACTTATGAGAATTAGCCGTTTTGACCTATCTACGCGCTCACTACTCATGATACTCTTTCGATTAGCCGATGCAGTGGCACATCATCACCGGCGAGTTTCCTCCGCAACGTGGGGGTGTCAGCGACTACACGTTTCGCTTGGCGGAAGGGCTCTCGGAAGCCGGTGAAGAGGTTCATGTTTGGACTCCGGAAGCCACCGAGGAAACGCCTGCACTCGAGGGAGTAGAAATACATAGCCTTCCGCGACGGTTCGGCCTGCGGTGGCTTCGCGCATTAGATCAAGGGCTAGCCGCTCATCCGGACGAACGCATTTTGCTGGTTCAATACGTTCCCCACATGTATGGGTGGAAAGCCATGAACCTGGCCTTCTGTTGTTGGTTGGCCCGGCACCGGGGAAGCAATGTGTTCGTGATGTTCCACGAGGTGGCCTATCCGTTCAAAACCGGCCAACCTTGGAAACATCACTTTCTCGCCGCGGTACATCGGCTGATGGCGTGGATCGTGCTCCACAGCGCCAAGCACTCTTTCACATCCATAGAGCCCTACCGGAATCTGCTTTCTCGGCTAAGGCCGAATGCCCGCATCAGTATGCTGCGGTTATTTAGCAATGTACCGTTCGACAAGCATGCCGGTCGCGGACCGCTCTCGGGTTTCATTGAGGCCAACAGCGTGGTCGGCATCTTCTCCAACTTCTCGAGCGAGATCACTGGTCTGCTTGAAGACACCCTTCCGACGGTGCTAGAGGATTCCGCCATTCAAATCTTTCTCATAGGCCCGGGATCCGATTTCATCCAGCAATTCTCCAGAAAGTATCCACGATTCAAACACCGCTTCAGCACGTCCGGCAGACTGGACGCACTCGAGGCGGGATCCTATTTCCAGGCATGCGACGTGCTATTGCAGCTCTATCCGGGAGGGGTTTGCGCGGCACGAGGCACGCTGGTGGCCGCCTTGGCGTCGGGTATACCCGTCGTTACCACGGCCGGGCCCCTCACCGAGCCGCTCTTACGACATGGGGGAGTGCTCGCTCTAGCCGATCCCAACGCCGTTTCGATTCGCGGCGTGATTGAGGAACTGCTGGCTGACCCGGCGCTGGCGGGCCGCATCGGCGCCGCGGGTAAGCAGCTTTACGAATCCGAATTCGATGTTCCGGTCACGGTGGAAATGCTCCGCCAAACCGCCCGCGCAGGGCGTCGAGTCGCCGTCAATCAGTAACTCGCTTCGTCTCCGCCCGCATGCTATGCTGTGATCCGAAGTGTTCAGCGGGCATTATCGAAAAGTAAAGGCGATCTTTGGACTTACCGACGTTTTCCTTATATCCGCCGCCTTTATCGCCGCCTATCAAACCCGAACCCGGTTGCATTTCGAGCGAGCTTTCTATCTGGAGTTTTCGGTAGCGGCACTGCTCCTGTTTCTTTCCGTCTTGTGCTGGATCGCGATCGGCTACTGGTTCAACATTTACGAAAAGCTGGACTCGGCGCATCCCCGAGTGGTTTTGCGAGACACCTTCCGGCAATGCGCGCTGGGCGCCGGTTCGTTGGTGGTCACCGAGTACCTTCTACGCCTGGATCCTTCTCTGTCTTTTCAGGATCAACGCGGCGCGGGTGATCGGAGCGGTTCGGCGGGAATTTGGAAGCGCCCATTTCGTGATGGTGGTGGGCTCGGGCGAACGGGCGCTGAATCTGGGAAGAGCGCTCGAGCAATCCTCCGACTACGGCATCCGTTTGGCGGGTTTTCTCGACGACCAACCGGGCGAAGTGCAGCTAACCGGCGCCTACGAGCAATATCCTCTGTCCCAGCTACCCCAGCTGCTGCGGCAGCATGTCATCGACGAAATCATCTTCGCGGTAGATAGCCCCAGACTGGCGGATATGGAAGAAGTCTTTCTGCTCTGCGACGAAGAAGGCGTGCGAACTCGCGTGGTGGTGGATTTCTTTCCGCACGTCAATAGTCAGGTGTATCTCGACCGCCTGGGTCTCACGCCGCTGCTCACCTTTTCCGCCGCGCCGCACGACGAAATCCGCCTGCTGGCAAAGCGCATCATCGATCTGGTGCTGGCGGCCGCGGCGCTGGTGCTGCTGCTCCCATTCATGCTGCTGACCGTGCTGCTGATCCGGCTGACCTCGCCCGGCCCCGCCATCTTCCGCCAGGAACGCTGCGGCTTGAACGGGCGGCGCTTCACCTTCTACAAATTCCGCTCCATGTGCGACAACGCCGAGGAGCTCAAGCCGTCGCTCAAGCATCTCAGCCACAAATCCACCGCGTTCAAGATCACCAACGATCCGCGCCTCACCGCGATCGGTCACTTTCTGCGAAAATTTTCCATCGACGAATGGCCGCAGTTGTGGAACGTGCTGAAGGGCGATATGTCGCTGGTGGGTCCGCGGCCGGCCGTCCCGGAGGAAGTGGACCTGTATCAGCGCTGGCAGCGGCGACGGTTGCGGATGCGGCCGGGACTGACCTGCTTGTGGGCCGTGTCGGGACGCGATTCTGTCGATTTCGAAACTTGGATGAAAATGGACATGCAATACATCGACAACTGGTCCCTGGCGTTGGACTGGAAGATCATTCTGCGCACCATTCCGCGGGTGCTTACCGGCGCGGGAGCGTCGTAGCCGCTTCATCGATAATAGGAGTAGCAATATGCATCTGGTTCCTACCGAAGACGAAGTGGTCGCGCTGCTGCGCCGCACCGGAGCGATTCGCGAGGGTCACTTCGAATATCCGAACGGCCTGCACGCCACCGAATACATGCAAGTGCAACTTGCCATGCGCTATTTCCAGCACGCCAAGGTGTTGAGCGTCGGGTTGAGCCGACTGTTGCGCGCGAATTCCGAAATCCGGGCGATGATTCCCGAGCTTTCCATCGTGTCTCCCGATACCGGCGGCCTGCCGGTGGCGTACGGCGTTTGTGAAGCATTGCGCGCGCATCAGGTTTATTGGGCGGATCGCAAAGAAGAACACGGCCCCATGCGCTTCCGGCAATATCTGGAACAGAAGCCGGGCGAGAAAGTTCTGCTGGTCGACGATATTCTGCGCTCCGGAAGGAACCTGGCGGAATTGAAGCGGCTGGTGGAATCGACTGGCGCGCAAGTAGTGGGCCTGGCGGTCATCATCTATCAGCCTACGCCGCGCACGGTCGACTTCAGTCCCCTGCCCTTCTACTATCTGGCCAAGCTGGACGCTACGTACTATAAGGATGCCGGATCGTGCGACCTGTGCAAGCGCGGCGTGCCGGCCGAGAAGGTTTGGATTTAGTGCTTCAGCTTCGACCAAATTGCGAGTGCTGCGATCGCGATCTACCGCCTGCTTCCGACCATGCCGTGATCTGCTCTTTCGAATGCACCTTCTGCCGGCAGTGCGCCGAACAAGTGCTAGGTGGCCGATGCCCGAACTGCGGAGGCAACTTGGCGCCGCGCCCAATTCGTCCGGCTGCGGCGCTGAAGCGGTATCCCGCCTCGGCGGAACGCAAACACCGCGCCGGCGGGTGTCCTCAGGCTGGCGGTCTCTCCGGCGCGACGGCGTAAGCCTCAATCTCAATCAGGAACTCAGGCCGCGGCAGTGCGGCGACCACCGACAGCATGGACGCCGGCCGATGCCCTTGAAGCATTCGCGCACGCACTTCGGCATACGCGGGAATGTCTTCCGCCCGAACCAGGTACTGCACAATCTTGACCAGATTCTGGACGCTCATGCCCGCCTTTTCGAGCGCCGCGAGAACATTGCGCCAGGCCTGTTCGGCTTGCCCCTCGAAGGTTTTTGGAAGATCTCCATCCGGCGTCAGCCCTGGTGTGCCGGACGTCATAAGCAGCCTTCCAAGGAGGGGAACCTCCACCGCGTCGCTGTACTTGCCGATCTGCTTTGCAATTCCGATATCGTGAATTCGGTTCATGCTGTAATCGTATGCCCTTGGGAACCCGGATGTTTCGGCGCGCGCCGTAACGTTTTACGGATTTTTTCTGATACCGTGCAGGTATGCAACCCGACATTGCCCGCCTGGCCTCGCTCATCGGAGAGCCCGCTCGCGCCAAGATGCTCTTGGCGTTGATGGATGGGCGCGCTCTGCCCTCCGGCGAACTCGCCGATACCGCCAACGTTGCTCCGCAGACCGCCAGCGGCCATCTCGCCAAGTTGGTGGAAGCCCGCCTGCTCGCCGTCGAGGCTCAGGGCCGCCATCGTTACTATCGCATCGCGACGCCCGAGGTGAGCTTCGCGATCGAGACTCTGGGCGAGCTTGCGCCGCCGCGCGCTCAACCCGACTTCCGATCCTCGGAGGCCCAGGCGTTCCGTTTCGCGAGAACCTGCTACAACCACCTGGGTGGTGTTCTAGCGGTCCGCATCGTCAGTACGATGCAGCGTGAGAAACTACTCCGCGGCGAAGCCGATCGGCACTGCCAACTCACGGAAGCGGGCCGTCGGTGGCTAGCCGGTTTGGGAGTCGAAATCGCGCCGCATCGACTCTCCGTCGACGGCGCCGGCCGGTATTGTCTCGATTGGACCGAGCGACGCTACCATCTCAGCGGTCCGTTAGGACGAATCATCCTGGCGCGGATGCTTGAACTCGGGTGGCTGGTTCGCAAACCTGCAACCCGGTCGGTTCGGCTTACGTTGAACGGACGCAAGGAACTGGATCGGCGTTTAGGAATCGATCCCGGCGGCGCCGTTTAGTGTTCGAACGAGGGAGCGAGCGTGCCCTTGGCCTTCGCCACCGGCAGCAGCGTCGGGTAAAACTGCACGAAGGTATTGTCCACCGCTCCGTTCTTCGAGTGACAGGCGTAGCACGACGCCGTTCGAGGAATCATCTTAGCGGACTTCGAGTTCTCGAGCGCGAAAAAAGCCCA
>JBEKHQ010000220.1:0-5709 GCA_050012195.1 Bryobacteraceae bacterium
ACCACGGCGCCAGAATGGCCTACCGCGTGAACCAGAGCGCATCGATCGTACGAGTGGAGGGGCGGGCAGGCGCTCGAACTTGCCTGTTCGAAACAGCAAAGCCCGAACGGGCCGCCCGTCTCCTCCTCCAGCGCACGCCTGCCTCCTGGTCCAACACTGCCCTGCTCGAAGCCTCACAGACCTGCGTCGCGTAGGAACTGCGCGGATTCTTCCGGCGGCGTCGGATTGATATAGAACCCCGCTCCCCATTCGAATCCCGCTACTCTCGTCAGCCGAGGAATAATCTCCAGGTGCCAATGATAGTGCGCCAGCGGGCCTTCCTGGATGGGCGCGGTGTGGATCAGAAAGTTGTACGAAGGGAATTCCAGCACTCTTTCGATCTTGCGAATGGTCGCGCGCACGGCCCAGCCCAGGCTTTGAATCAGGCTGATGTGCGCCGACTCGAAATGCGAACTGTGCGATCGCGGAAGAATCCAGGTCTCGAACGGAAAGCGGGCGGCGTAGGGCGCCACAACCAGGATCTCGTCGGTCTCCAGGATGACTCGAGCGCCGTCGGCGGACTCTTGGCGAACGATATCGCAAAAAACGCAGCGCTCCTTGAAACCGTAGTATCGGCGGCCACCCTCGATCTCTTCCTGCACTTGGATCGGCACCACCGGTAGCGCGATGAGCTGCGAATGCGAATGTTCCACGGAAGCTCCGGCGGGTTCGCCGTGGTTCTTGAACAGGAGAATGTAGCGAAGCCTTTCGTCGCGCTTGAGGTCCAGGCTACGATCGCGGAAGGCCCAGAACAGATCTTCTACCCGCTTTTCCGATAACTGCGCTAACGAGACCTTGTGCTCCGGGCTTTCAATGATCACCTCATGGGCGCCGATGCCGGTCATGCGGTCGTACAGCCCCTCGCCGGAACGGTCGAGCAAGCCTTCCACGCGCAGGGCTGGAAACTTATTCGGGACCACCCGGAGATGCCATTGATTCGCCTGATCGCGGTAGGACAGAATTTCGGGCGGAGTCTGATCTTCGTGGCCGGCGCAGAACGGGCAGTCGCCTTTGGATTTGGCCACGACGTGCGTGCGGACGAAGTCGCCGGGACGCCTGGCCCGGTCGGTGGAGATGATCACCCAGCGCCCCGTCACAGGGTCTCTGCGCAATTGCGGCAAGATGCAAGTCCTTTCTTTGCAGCGACGAACGTGTTGAAGGTCAATTATAACTTAGGCAACGGAGAGTCCGAAGACATCTCGAAAGTGCGTAATCGAAGGCGGAATGGAAAAGACGACATTGACGACATCGAACCGCACTTTTTCCCAGGGAACCTCCGCGTGGCGTGCGTATTCCCGGGCGGCGCGGAGGAGGCTGGATCGCTTCTCTGGGCCGATGGCGCGGTCCGGAGCGCCGTATTCGTCCGTTTGGCGGGCTTTGACTTCGATGAACACGAGCGTGTCGCGCTCCCAGCCCACCAAGTCGATTTCTCCGGCGCCCGAAGCCATGCGGAAATTTCGAGCCACCACAATCAGGCCGGCGCGCTGCAAGAAACGATGCGCGATATCCTCGCCGCGGCGGCCGAGAGCATGATCCGGCGTTAAATGCTTCCTCCGGCCGTGGTGCCGAAGTACGTCCGCGAATTCATAGAGACGCGTGAGCATGACCCGTTTTTCAGTGGCGCGCAGGGCGAAAAGCTCTCTTACTTAATGGCTTCGAATTCAAACTCTATCACCTTGCCCCGGACAACATAACATAGGTAATACTCCCAGAATCGGCGGAAGCGCGTAAACTTGTTGACCAGAAACTCGAAACCTAGCCAGCGCCACAGGGCGAGCAGCCGCACATGCACGGAGACCTCTCGGAACCGGGCGGCGCTGTAGTAGCCGAAACCGCCGTGGTCGGCGCCGAAGTATCGGAAAGAAAAGCTATTGAGGTGCCAGCGGTGGGTAGGATCGCAAAAGGAACTGAAGTCGGTGTAGTGAGGAGTTACGATGACCACCCGTCCGCCCGGAGCAACCACGCGATGGAACTCCTCCATGGCGCGAATGACGTCGGAGAGGTGCTCGATGACATGAATGGCGCGCAGGGACTGGAATGAACCGTCGCGGAAGGGATACGGGAAACGGTCTAGATCGCACAGGACGTCGGCGCTGGTGCGCGCGTTGCGATCAATCCCGATCGAGCCGGGATACTTGTTGATTCCACAGCCGACGTCGAGCGTGCGTTGCGCGCGGACCGGCGAGTCTACGCGACCAGCTTGAGGCATTCCTCCAGTGTATCGATAGCGAAATCGGCTTGATCGCGCGAGATGATCAAGGGCGGCGAGAGTCGAATGCTGTTTCGACCTGCGCCCAACACGAGCAACCCGCGTTCGAAGGCCAGGTGCTCCAGACGGTCGCGCAGCTCGGGAGCGCGTTCCTTAGTCTCGCGATCGCGGACGATTTCGACGCCGATCATGAGCCCCAAGCCGCGCACGTCGCCGACGATGGGGAATCGGCGAGGCCAATCGCGAAGCCGATCCATAATGTAGCCGCCCATGCGAGCGGAGTTGGCGATCAGCTCGCGTTCGAGCAGATCGATAGTGGCAAGCGCCGCCGCTACCGCAACCGGGTTGCCCCCGAACGTGGAGGCGTGCGCACCGGGCGGCCAGTTCATGATTTCGGAGCGGGCGATCATAGCCGAGAGCGGAAGGCCGCTGGCGATGCCCTTGGCGGCGGTGAAGATATCGGGGGTAACGCCGAAATGCTCGGCCGCCCACATCTTTCCGGTCCGTCCCATCCCGCATTGGACCTCGTCGAAAACCAACAGAATGCCGTGCCGTTGGGCGAGCTCGGCCAGCTCCTCGAAGAAGACCTTGGGCGGGATCAGGTAGCCGCCTTCGCCCTGGACGGGTTCCACCACGATGGCCGCCACTTCCTCGGCCGGGACCAGCCTGGCGAACAATTCCTCTTCGATGGCGCGGACGCAGGCAACCGCATGATCTTGCGGGGTGACGCCCTGGGGACGACGGTACGAATCGGGATACTGGGCGTGGAAGACCCCCGGAACCAGCGGGCCGAATCCTTTACGCTGAACCACCTTGCTGCCCGTGAGCGAGAGCGCGCCTAGCGTTCGGCCGTGGAAGGCGCCGCGGAAGGCGATGAATTTATCCCGCCCGGTGTGGTATCGCGCGAGTTTGATGGCGGCTTCGATGGCTTCGGTGCCCGAATTTCCGAAATAAACCCGACGACCCACGCCGCCGGGCGCGCTCGCGGCCAGCTTTTCGGCCAGATCGACCATGTTTTCGTAATAGAAATCGGTGCCCGACATGTGGATCAGGCGCGCGGACTGGCGCTCGATGGCCGCGACGACTTCCGGATGGCAATGGCCGGTGGATGTAACGGCAATGCCGGCGTTGAAATCCAGAAACCGGTTGCCATCGACATCTTCGATGATGGCGCCTTCGCCGCGGCTGGCCACCAGGGGATAACAACGCGTGTAGGACGGCGAAATGACGTTACGATCTCGCTCGATGACCGCTTGCGCACGGGGGCCCGGCAGCGGCGTCAGGATATGAGGAAGGTCCACGCGGACCGCTTCGCTGAGCATAAAATACTCCCTTCTTCTATCGGCACTTATTGGATGGAAAAGCAGGCGAGCGGGAAGGGACGGACTAATCGGAGCCGAACAGCGAGGGCCGAGATGAGGAAGGCGTGAACATTGCCGCTTAATCTCCAATGTAGCACGCTTGCCTGGTTCGGCGAGATCTTCTATCCAAACTTTGTTAGAAACTTGAGTTCGGAACGACTACCTTGGGTGTGGGAGGAATTGAGTCCATTTCGACCGAGACAGGTCAAGGCAGAACGACTTGTACAGAGACGCCGCGGATCAATATGGTTCCGCCCACGAAAGGCTTGCAAGCGCCTACGAGGCTGGCCCGGAGAAGCGTCGCGACCTGAGCCAGGATATTGATTTTCAGTTGTGGCGGAGCTTCCAGCGATACGATGCCCGCTGTTCCCTGCGGACCTGGGTCTATCGCGTTGCCCACCATGTTGCCGCGTCGCACGTCCTTCGCGAGCGCAAGATCTTTGCAAAGCTCGTGAGTCTGGAAGAACTCGAAATGCTCCCTGACAAGGGATCAGGGCCAGTCCGCCGCGGGCTAATCAGGATGCGGGATCCGCGGAAACTCAAGCTTGAGATCGATGGACTGCAGGACGTTGAGAGGGCGAACCGATGATGGTGGAAAGAGCTTTGAATCAATCACATGCAAGCATGAGGGGCGAGCTACGGCGACCAATCCCAGGTAAAGACACTGGCGAATCTGCCGATTGTATTCTTGATGGCCGTTCGTTTCCGAATCGGCGTGAAGATCTTCGCCCTGGCGCTGTGCTTGTTATCTATCACGGTGGCTTTGTCCATTTTCGGCACCTTGCAAAGCCGGAGTTTGCGCCGCGAATTGGTGCAGGAATCATCCCGCGATCTTCCGCTCGAAGACGTCGTGATGGGGCTGGACCAGCAGGCGCTCCGGCGACGCCTGGAGTTCGAACGGTGGACCGCGCTATTGGATCAAGCGAATCCCGACCCGGACGCCGTGAACAAAGTAGCAGCCAGCTATAAGAGTTATGACAACGCCCTGCGGAAAGACATCGACCAGGCGCGATCGCTGCTGAACGATATCAAGGACACCGACCCCGGGCTGCCCGCTCTGACCCGGGTTCGGGTGTTGCTGGACACCATCCAGCGCGATCAGGCCCTGGCAGGATCGATCCAGCAGAGCATTCTGCGGAATCAGGCGACGCATACACGCGCGGGACTCAACGAGCTTTACGAGATCCACGAAAAAGCTCAGGGGGACTTGGAAGCCGATCGTTTAGAAGTGGTCAAGCAAGTCCAAGGTCTGGCGGAGCGGGCAGCCGAGCGGTCCGAAGCTCGGGAGGCGCAACTAGCCACGGTTACGGCATCGGTGACCGGCTTTGCGATTCTCTTCGGTCTCGCGTTCGCCTGGATGATGACGCGCCGGATGGTGCAGCCGGTCCAGGTTCTGATGTCGGGCGTGAAATCGGTGGAACAAGGCGACTTTTCGGTTAAGGTTCCGGTTGCCTCCAGCGACGAGATCGGAGTGCTCACAAACTCGTTCAACACTCTGGTGGATCAGCTTCGATCCAAGGAGCACCTGAAAGAGATTTTCGGCAAGTACGTGGACCCGAGAATCGTCGAGAGCGTGATCTTGAATCCTGGTTCGGCGGAAACCGAGGGCGGTAAACGCGTGATGACGGTGAGCTTCTGCGATCTGGTGGGCTTCACCGGAATTAGCGAGAGCCTGGCGCCGTCGGGGCTGGTTCGGCTGCTGAACCGCCACTTCGCGCTGATGGCGAGCGCTTTGCACGAGCACCACGGCGTGCTGGATAAGTTCATCGGCGACGCGGTGATGGCGTTCTGGGGACCGCCTTTCTGCGGCTCGGCAGAGCACGCGACGCTGGCATGCAGGACCGCGCTGGCGCAAATCAAACTGATGGAGACGTTCCGCGCCGAGCTGCCCGAACTGACCGGACTCCGTAAGAATCTTCCCAACGTGGACCTACGAGTGGGCCTGGCGAGCGGGGATGTGATTGTCGGCAATATCGGAGCGGAAAACTCGCGGTCGTACACGGTGATCGGGGACACGGTGAATCTGGCATCGCGTCTGGAAGGCGTGAATCGGATCTATGGAACGCAGATCCTGATGAACCAGGAAACGCGCAACTTGGC
>JBEKHQ010000221.1:0-5682 GCA_050012195.1 Bryobacteraceae bacterium
CCAGATGCGGCAGAAATTCAGATCCGATCACTCCGCTGAACCCCAGATAAAAAGATCCGGCCGCGACCACCACCGCCACCGCCGTCATCACCCAGTGGTGTCGGATGGCCCATCGAACCCCGTAGCGATACCTGACGGTGAGCTGCCTCAGCACCGGGTTGCGCCACTCTCGCACGTTGTCGCGGAACAGCAGACTCGAGAGCACTGGCGCGATCAGCATCGAAAACATGATCGCGCCCAGCAGCGCGAACGCCACCGTCCAGGCCATCGGCTTGAACAAGCGTCCCTCCACGCTCTGTAGCGTGAAAATCGGCAAGTAGGCGGTGATGATGATGCCTATGGCGTAAAACACCGGACGCTGTACTTCGTGCGCGGCCGCGCGAATTCGCTCCCACGTGGTTCCCGCCTCGCGCCGGCTCAAATGCCGCACGATGTTTTCCACCATCACCACCGCGCCATCCACCACCATGCCGAAATCCAGCGCGCCCAGCGACAGCAGATTCGCGGGAATGTGCCGCAGACCCAGGCAAATCGAGGCGAACAGCAAGGAGAAGGGAATGGTCAGCGCCACGATCAGCGCGCCGCGCACGTTGCCGAGAAATAAAAACAGGATGATCACCACCAGGATGATGCCCTCGGTCAAATTGTGCAGGACGGTGTGCGTCGTGTAATGAATCAAATCGCTGCGGTCCAGAAACGGAACGATCTTCACCCCCTTGGGCAGGAAATGATTATTCAGATCGTCCACCTTCTGGTGAATCGCTTCCAGCGTCGAATCGGATTCCGCGCCTTTCCGCAGCAAAACGATGCCTTCGATCACGTCGTCGTTGTCGCTGATCTTTCCGTCCGCGCGATGGATCGCCTTGCCGATCTGCCCCAGCCGGACCTTCGGCCCCTGCACAACCGTGGCGATGTCGCTGATCCGCAGCGGCGTTCCGTTCTGCGTTTTCAGCACCGTCTTGCCGATGTCGTTCACGTGTTCGAACAGACCGACTTCGCGAATGTTCACCTGCTGCAGCCCCGCCTCGACGAAACTGCCGCCCGCGTTCACATTGTTGTTCGCTAACTGCTGCTCGACTACAGCCAGATTCAGGCCATACGCCACCAGCTTGTCCGGATCGATACGCACCTGATATTCCTTCGTCACTCCGCCGAAGCTGGCGACATCCACCACGTTCGGAACGGACTTGAACTGCTTCTCGAGCACCCAATCCTCCAGCGACTTCAGTTCCATCAAGTCGTATTCCGGATTCGTGCTGCGCAGCGTGTACCAATAGATCTGTCCCACCGGGCTGTAATCCGTTCCGATTTGCGGCTGCAGGTTGGCGGGAAGAGTGACTTGCGAAAGCCGCTCCAAAACCTTCTGCCGGTTCCAATTGTCGTCGGAATCGTCGTCGAAGATCAGCATCAGGCTCGAGAGCCCCATTAACGACGTGGATCGCAAGTGCTGCAAGTGAGGAATGCCGTTCATCACGATCTCGAGCGGCACCGTGACTTGCTGTTCCACTTCCTCGGCCGCTCGCCCGGGCCACTGGGTGATCACCTGCACGTAATTATTCGCGACGTCGGGGTAGGCTTCCACCGGCAGATTGTGAAACGCGATAGCGCCCCAAACCAGCAGCAGCAGGGCCGCCGCGATCACGAGGAAGCGGTTGTGCAGCGCCCAATCGACTAAGTGATTGATCAATTACTGCTCCACCGTGTTCTGGAAAACCAGGGCGTTCAACACCACTTGCTGACCCGGCGTCAGGCCCGATTGAATCTCCTGCTGCTTGTCGGCCAGCATGTTTCCGCCCACCACTTCGACGCGCCGGAACTCGCCGCCTTGCTCGGGAACATACACCCAATCGCGATCGTGCAGATGCAACACTGCGGTGGCCGGAACGGTGGTGTGTACTTCCTTCTTCATCCCGTGAAACGTCGCCGTGACGAACATGCCCAGCCTCAATTTGCCGGAGTTCTCCACTTCCAACCGCACTTTAGCGGTGCGGATATTCGGATCGAGAACCGGGCCGATATTGCTGATCCGTCCCTTGAGAACCAGGTTCGGATAGGCGTTCAGATGGATATCGGAGAACTCGCCGTCGCGCACGAAATCGAGATCGTTTTCATAGACGTCGCACACGATCCACACGTGGGAGAGATCGGAAATCGTAAACAGATTCGGCGAATTGTCCAGCGTCTTGACGCCGGCCGCGGCCGTCACCTGTTGATCGGTAATGACGCCCGATACCGGAGCGTGAATCTCGATGACGGAGCTCGGGTGGTCGATATCAGCCCCCAGCACTCGCAGGTGCTCCACGGCGGTTTCCACAGTGACTTTGGCTTTTATGTCGGTATCCTCGGCCACCTCCAGATCCTTCTGCGCGATGGCGCCCTTCTCGTAGAGCACCTTGGCCCGCTCGAATTGCGCCTTCGACAAGGTTTCGTCCGCAACCGCTTGCCGATAATCGGAGAATGCTTGCGCGATGTCCTGGCTTAGCACCTTGAGCAGAAGCTGGCCCTTCGTGACGGTGTCGCCCAAGCGCGCGTCAATCTCGACGATCCTGCCGGAGGCGAGCGAAATCACCGGGATATTGCGCGATATATCCGCCGTCACCGTGCCGGTCACATTCAGTTCCGGCGTCCGATCCGTTTCAAGCGCCGTCGCAAGCGTGAACTTGCTGGGATCGGCCACTTTGACGAGATTCACGTCCTGCTCGTGCTCCACCACCGCTGCCGGCGGCGCCTCCGACTTTGCGTCGGCCTGCACTTTCGACCCGCACGCGCTCAGAGCCAGGCAGGCAGCAATTGAGAGCGCGGCCAGCACCGCAATGATTATTCGATTCATTAGAGAACCTCGCGACCCACGGCCATATTCAGTTGCGCGGCCGCGGTCAGATAAGAGCCGATCAGATTCAAATAGCTCAGTTGAATGTTTCGATAGTCTTGCTGCGCTTGCAGAAAATCGAGCAGGGAGGCGCCGCCGCGTTGATAAGAGAAAGAAATCGTTTCCCGCACCCGGACGGCTTGCGCGAGGTAGCTCGCCTTGTACGAGCGCAGCAAGGTGATGTTGCTGTTCACCGTCGCGTAGGCGGAATCAACATCGTTATAGATCTGGGCTTGAGTTGCGTCCTGCAAACGTTCATTGCGCGTGATGTCCAGCCGCGTGCGCGCTTTTTCGCCTTGGTTACGATCGAAGATCCGCAACGGAATGGTCACGTTCACGCCGAAGTAAGCCGGAATGGGGGGGTTGCGCGCCAGATCGACACCGAAGGTCGGATCGGTCGATCCGTTGGCCACGGCCAATTGGTAGTCGGTCCTGGCTTTGTCCACCGATTGCATCGCGGCTTTCAAATCCGGCCTGGTCTCGAGCGCGGTCATTCGGTATTCTTCGAGCGGCGCGACCTTCTCGGGAAAGTCGTACGGGCCGTCCACGTCGAATTGCTCCAGCGGAGTCCGTTCGTTCAGCAGCGCCAGCAACTGGATCTTAGCCGTCCGCAAGTTCACTAGCGCGTTCTGCAAGTCTGATTCGTACTGTACCCGCTGCAGCTCCAGCCGGTCCAGATCTACCTGCGCGATGTCGCCCGCCGCCTTTCGGTCTCGGCTCACCTTCAGCGTCTGATCGTAGTAGGTTAGGTTGTCTCGAGCCAGCGCCAGATCCGCCTTCTGCTGCAGCACTTGCACAAATGCGCTTCGCAAGGTGAAGAGTAAAGTCCGCCGCTGATCTTCAAGCTGCGATTCCGCCACCACGGTCGCTTTTTGCGCGCTCTCCCGGCGCAACTCGCGCTTATGTTGCCGTTCGTGCAGGTAGCTCGCCGACACCGTCGGGAACGCGTATGCGAAAGGAGAGTAAGCGTTTCCTCCTCCGTTGGGCAAGGGTTGCGACGAGAATGGATCGATTTGATCCACCGATAAAGTAAAGTCTGGGTTCGGGCGCAGAAAAGCCGTGATCTCCTGCGCCCGCGACTCGTCAATGCCGATGCGAGCAGCCTGCAGCGTTGGATTCGCCCGCTCGAACTTGTCCCGAATCTCCGCCCAGGTGATCGCCTGCTGCGCTGAAAGCGTTTGCGTCACCAGGCAGACTATCGGAATCGAAAGATATAGACGCCCGACCATCCCTCCAATTAACCTCCCGAAAGTGCGGCTATCCAATACTACCGGCCGAGCCTGAAAGAAGGCATAACAGTCGTGTTGAAACGCCATAAACGTCCCATAAGGATTTCCAGGGAACCGGGTGTGCTCAGCGCAGAGCACCCCAACTTGCACTGTAGCCGCGCGCCCCACCGTCTGTCGAGTATCTTCCGGTTGTCTTGCTGCTATCTTTTGGCTATCAGCAGGTATCTTATGGGTATCCCATGACTTGCCGTGGCCCCGGTGAGTAGAATGAAGGCAGACGCGCCGCCGGATCAACCTGGCCCAGCGTCTTCGAATCGCATGCTTTTCTTCCTATTGCGCGGAAGTCGGCGGGCGGTCCTGTTGAGGGCCGGATTGATGATCGCCCTTATCGCGTTCGCCGATTGGCGCGTGGAAGGCAACATTCCCCTTGGATTCCTTTATCTGTTTCCTATGCTGCTGGTTGGCAGCGCTTTGAATCGATGGCAGATCGGCGTGGTGGCCGCGGTTTGCACGGTTTTGACCGAGGCCTTCGATTCGTTTCAGTGGTTTCCGGAAGCCGGAATCCCGCGCGACATTCTGATCTTCGCAGCCTTCTTCGGCATGGGTCTGTTCGTCTACGAGCTGATGCGGAGTCGCCAAGCAGCTCTTCAGCACGTGCAGCAGATCGAGGCGGAAATCGAAGCCCGCAAAGAGGCCGAAGAGCAACTGGAAGTGTTGGTCGAAAGCAGTCCGGCGGCCATTTTTACTTTGGACTCCAGCGGCCGCGTTTTGCTCGCCAATGACGCCGCACATCGCTTGCTCGCGCTGCCCGCGGGTTCGCTTCCCGGCCGCTCGATCCGTCAATACCTGCCTTCCCTCCTGAATGTTCCCGCGCCGCATCAGAATCGTCCGTCGTTTCGCACGGTGATGCAGTGCCGCGGCCGGCGCGAGGACGGCGATGTTTTTCTGGCCGACATTTGGTTCTCAACCTATTGGACCAGCGCCGGCCCGCGCCTGGCCGCCATGGTGGCCGATACCTCCGACGACCTCAGGACCCGCGAGGAATTCAACCTCCATCAGCTCATGGCCGGTTCGCGCATCCTGGTCGGCGCAGTATCCCACGAGATTCGGAACGTTTGCGGCGCCATCGCGGTAGTACATCAGAATCTGTCCCGAAGCAGCTTCCTTGCCGACAATAAAGACTTCGAGGCCCTGGGCACGCTGATCCTGGCGCTCGAAAAGATCGCTGCCATGGAGCTAAGACAGACTGCTCAACAGGCTGCTGGCCTGGACTTGCAATCGCTGCTTGAAGAGGTCCGGATTGTCGTCGAACCATCCTTGCGGGAAAGCGGCGCCGAAGTGCGCTGGGAGATCGAGCCCGGTCTTCCCGCCGTCTGGGCAGACCGGCAAAGCCTGATGCAGGTTTTTCTCAACCTCATCAAAAACAGCGAACGGGTGCTGCGCAAACAAGAGCGCCGCGAGCTCCACGTCACCGCTCGCGCCGAGAATGATCGCGTGCTGGTCCATGTTCGCGATACCGGCGGAGGCGTCGCCAATCCCGACCGGCTTTTCCGCCCGTTCCAGGAAGGCGCCGAGGCCACCGGA
>JBEKHQ010000222.1:0-5682 GCA_050012195.1 Bryobacteraceae bacterium
CAAAATCTACCCGCTCGACCGCTTTGTCAACCTGGTATGTTTCGGCCAGTTGAGAGACGCATCGGACCGCAAGGGCCTCCGGAAGCTTGAGGCATCGGGCGTCAGATTCGGGCTCATCCAATACACCGGGGTTTTTCTCATGCTCGGCTTGCCGGCTCTATGGATGTGGAGCATGGTTTACTTATGGAGCGGGATGCGCCGAAAGTCCGTGGCTGTTTCGGAGGCGTGGCTAATCGGCTTTCTTATTTTCAATATCACTTACTTGACGGCGGTTGTTAATTTCTTGTCTAGCTTTGAAAACAATCGCTACCGATTTCCATTGGATGCCTGTTTCGTAATACTACTCGGAGTCGCCGCCGAACAAGCGGCCAGTAAGTGGCTCACAAAGACGAATCGGGCTTTGCGCTGCGAGCCACGAACATAATCTGGTAGCCGAACAACCCGGGCAGCAGCCGTGTTACCGCCGCCGACAGCCCATTCAGGATTCGTAATGCCAGACTGTCAGGAGACATGCCAAGAATGAGTTCGATCGGTATCACCGTTTCTCGTTCGGTCACAATGGCGTATCCGGCGCTCTCGAGCAAGCGGCGCGCCGTTTTGCGAGTGAAGAACCGAAGATGCGTCCTGTCCAGGATGCCGCGTTCCTGATAATCAAATCGGCCCGCGAACAGCGCCAGCCGAACCGCGATATTGGCGACGTTCGGCAGAGAAACGATAATCCGGCCTTCCGGCTTCAATACTCGATGGCACTCGTCCAGTATGCGCTCGGGAGACCTGAGGTGCTCCAGCACATCCAGTAGCAGGACGCGGTCAAATCGCTTGCCTTCGAGCCGGCAAATCGCGGGCTCGAGGCCGGCGTCCAGATCGGCCGAATAATAATGCTCGAAGACCGAGTTCTCTTGCGGCACAACACGATCGTCGATGCCGGTGATTCGATTGCCCGCGGCGGCTAGCTCCACCGCGAAGAAACCCTCTCCGCATCCGATATCCAGAACATCCTGGTTCGATCCGGTCATCCGGCGGGCGTAGTCGTGGCTGGAATGCTTGCTCTGCTTGATGGGATAGTGAACGAAATATTCCTGGAATTCGGGGTAGCGTCTAACCGACCGGCAGGTTTGCTTATAGCGCCACACCGCCCGAGTTACTTCACGAGCGTACTTCAAGCCATCCACATAACAAAGCTCGTCGCCGTAGTAAGTGGGGATGGGGACTTCCTTGATTCTGTAACCTTGGTGATGCAGCTTGATGATGATCTCGGTGTCGAAATGAAAATCGTCGGTCATGCGGGAGAGGTCGATGTTCCGCAAAGCGTGCAGGTTGTAGGCGCGATAGCCGCTGTGGAACTCGGTGAGATGCATGCCGAGCGATCGATTCTCGAACCAAGACAGGATGCGGTTGCCGACGTACTTGTACAACGGCATTCCGCCTTTCAACGGACCGCCGTAGGTTTTCATCATGCGCGAGCCGAAAACGGCGTCCGCTTCGCCTTGGACGATGGGATGGTAGAGATGCGACAGAATCTCGGGAGCATATTGGCCATCCCCGTGTAAGAGAACGACTATATCGAACCCTTTTTCGATGAAATACTTGTAGCCGGCTTTTTGATTTCCCCCGTAGCCTAAGTTGCTCGGATGCGACAGGACCTGCAACTTATCGACGCCGCGAAGGGCTTTGATGCCCATGGCCAGCTCATACGTCGCGTCCTGGCTGGCGTCGTCGAAGACGGCGATTTCCTCGACGTTTTTCCAAACGTTGGGCGTGATGCGTTTGAGCACCTTGGTAAGCGTTGTGACGGCGTTGTAAGTGACAATCAGAATCCCGATGCGTTTGCCGCGGTTTTCGGCGAAAGGCGCGTCGTCCTGCAACGCGTTGGGTCGGAAGGCCGGCAGCGGTTCAAACGGCAGCAGGTCCACGGGCGTTTCCGGGCCGACACCGCCGGTGCTCGTGGTGGTTTCCATCTGCTATTTTTACTTTGCCATTTCGCCTGGGGGGAAGCAACCGCCGAGCCGCCGGCGCTCCGGCTCTGGCCGCTCAGAGGGCGCGGCGGGCGCCACTGAAAATCAATCGTGCACGGCCGTATACAACGTCTGTGTGCCGGACACGCCTCCCAGCGTGAAAGTAACGGGCACCAGGTCGCTGTTGGAAATATTCGGCACGACCACATTGAACTGATACAGACCGACGTAGTTCGGGGCGAGGCCGAAGTAATTAAGCGTGGCCGGTGTGGACCCAAACATAAGCTGAAATGGGGCGGCCAGCGAATTGTCCTGCTCGGCAATCTGGCCGGTAGGAATGTTCGGAGTGACGGCCCCGAATCCGATTCCATAGACCAGGATTGTTTCCCCAGGTTGGGCTTGGCGGGAGGTAACGCCCGGAATCGCCCCCGGAGGGAGCACGAAGGTGGTCCCATCGGAGAATACGGCGGCGAGATATTGATTACCGTTGACAACGAAAGACGCCGGAGCAAGCAGTCCAGGCTCCGACGGATTTACGCTCACCAGCAGAGGCACGCTGGCGCCTTGCGCCGTGGTAACGATCACCGGCTGCGGCCCGGTACCCACGGAGCCAGGAACCAATGCGTCCACTTGGCCTGTATTGATGTAGTAAACGAACGCGGACTGCCCGCCGATGGTCACCTGGGTTCCGTCCAAGGATGTTGGCGCGTTGACTCCGTTGAAATCCGCGCCGCCCCATTCCGCCGCACCCGCGGCAAGGTTCTCGCCGTAAATCTCCATCCACGTTCCCGGCGTGACGGCATGGAAGGCCCCGTACGCCCCGGCGCTGATGATGGTTCCCGAAATTTCCGGACCCACGTTTCCGTCCGAGCCCAGCACCAGCGATAGACTGTCCGCCAGGCCGTCATTGTCCGTGCCTTCCTCGCGAGTCATGGTCATCAACACGTGAATCAATCGCGTGCCGCTGGGCACGTTGCCGTTGGTGGATTCCTGCAGCAGCCCAGAATTGTCGTTCCGATCGGCTGCCAAAACCGGACCGATCTGGTCGCTACCCAGCACGGTTCCGTCCCAACTCTGAAACTGAATCGCCAGCACGCAGTTGTCATCCTGGCCTTCGTAACCGCCCAACCAGCCGGCCAGTGTGTAGGGCACATTGCCGGCATCGATCAAACTCGCCGCCGAGGAAACGTCGATGTCCTGGTAGGCGGTGGCGATCGGATTCGAATTGTCGGACACGTCCTGGCCGCCGTAAAAATAATTGATTCCGGCGTCGGATGGTCCGCCTGTGTACTGGTATAGATCGCCGCCTGTATCTTGGTAAGAATCCGCCGTCAGGTACGCGCTACGCACCCATCCCGGAAGGTCGTTGGAAACTTGGTTGTTCGAGTTTTCATCGAGCCCGAGCGAGGCATCCGCGCCCGGATTTACGATCAGATTCACGCCCAGCACTGATTGCGGCGTGGATGGTGCATTCAAGATGAGCAACAGGTTGTCCGCATAGGCTTCGTTGTTCGCGCCGTTCACCCAGTTCATGTTGAGTGTCAGCGCCGCGGTCCGCGCCCCCGCTGGTATCTGACCGATCTGCCGCTGCAGATACAGCCCATTTTCCTGGGCTGCGCGATCGTTCGGCCCTACCGGTCCCAAGGTCAAGGAACCCAACTGATTTCCGTTGGCATCCTGAAACGCGACTGTAAGTGTCGCGTTGTCGCTGTCGCTGCCGTAGCCGCCCAGGTATGCGGCGGCCGCAAATGTGACGGTTCCTGCGTCGATGGTCACCGCTCCGGAGGACAGATCGATATTCTGCGTGAAAGTGCAACTTACCGGCTGGATTCCACCGGCGAAATAGTTATTGCCCGCCCCTCGTGGAACTATATTAGTCGGCGCGATCCCATTGACGTTGTTGTACGCCGTACTATACGCATACACATCGCAACCGCCCGAGCCTGACCACCCCGGCACACTAGCCACCTGGGTGATGCCATTGCCGCCCGCTCCGGATTCAGCGCCGGCATTCACGATAACGTTGCTTCCGAAGATCGTCGTTTGAGCGACGCCCATGGGAACAACGGCGGTAGTCAGGGCAGCGATTCGAAGGAGGAGCTTCATGCAGGTTTTACCGAGACCTGTAGTATATACGGATTCGAGTGGGTGACGGATCTAATGTTCGGTTGCGACACGGAGAGCAACGTGGGTCTTTCAGTTATACTGAAGGTTAAGGAAAATTCCCCCTTAATTCTCCTAGGAGCCTTTACGGATGTTCGATTTATTTCGTAGCAGAGCGAAGGCCGTGCGCATTCTGCTCGGCGCCATGCTCGCCATGGTGGCGCTCTCAATGCTGGTGTATCTGATACCGGGCGCGGGCACCACCACGACGGGAGACAAGAACGACCAAGTGGTGGCCGAGATCGGCAAGGACGCAGTTACCGTGCAGCAGATCGATGTGCAAGTGAAGAACCTCCTGCAGGGCCGTTCGTTGCCGGCTAGCATGGTGGGTTCCTACCTGCCCCAAGTGATCGATCAAGCGATCACGGATCGCGCCATCGCCTATGAAGCCCAGCGGCTGGGCATCGAGGTTTCCGACCAAGACCTGGCCGCCATCATTCGCACCTTTCCCTTCGGAACAATGCCGCCCGATCAATACCGGCAGTACATCGCGGAGCAGATTGGGACCACGGTTCAGGATTTTGAAGCCAACGTCCGTCTGAGCGCCTATCAAAAGGCTTTGCAGGACATAGCGATTGAAGGCGTAATTGTCGCACCCGCGGAGGTGGAACAGGCTTACCGCCTTCACGCCGACAAGATCAAACTGGAATATATCGCATTCGATCCGGTGGCGACCTCGCGAACGGTGAAACCGACGCCCGACGAGGTAAAGGCCTACTTCGAAAAGAATAAGAGCTTCTACCCGATGCCGGAGACGCGAAACTTCCAGCTCATCGTGGCCGATCTGGGGAAAATTGCGCAAACCATCCAGATTTCCGATTCGCAGGTGGAAGCTTACTACCATTCGCACGCGGATCAATACCGGACGCCGGATCGGGTGCACGCCCGCCACATCCTGTTGAGTACGACAGGAAAAGCGGATGCCGATAAAGTCAAGATCAAGGCCAGGGCGGAAGATCTATTGAAGCAGCTTCGAGCCGGGGCAAACTTCGCCGAATTGGCGCAAAAGAATTCCGAGGACCCCGGATCGGCTTCGAAGGGCGGCGATCTGGGTTGGGTGGTGCGCGGTCAAATGGTGAAAGAGTTCGAGGACACTACCTTCGCGCTGAAACCCACCGAGATCAGTAACGTCATCACCACCCAATACGGATACCACATTATTCAAGTGCTGGAGAAGGAGCAGGCGCGCTTGAAAACCCTGGAGGAGGTAAAAGCGCAAATCCTCAGTGCGCTACGCAACCAAATTGTGTTTGACCGCATGCAGACTCTCGAGGATCAAGCGCACGCCGAATTGGTTCAAGCGCCTCAGAACGCCGAGCAGATCGCGACCAAACTCGGGTTGTCGTTCCAGAACTTCGAAAACTACAGAGTCGGTACGCCCATTGCGGGGTTGGGGAACGAACAAAAGGAAGTCAGCCAAGCTATCGGGGCCTTGAAAAAGGGTGAAGTCAGCCCGGTGGTTCAGGCGGGCAACCGATTAGTGGTGGTGGAGCTTACCAGCATAAATCCGCCGCATCCCGCCGTTTTCTCCGAGATCGAAGCGCAAGTGCGCCAAAACTTCAAC